>CAYTTD010000097.1:0-3419 GCA_964440595.1 uncultured Gaiellales bacterium | reverse complement strand
TGTGCCTGTGGGTGCATTGTGGGAAGCACTGGAGCGCAGTTTGAGGTTAATCCCAGCCCTGTGCGACCTACACATGAATCAGAATCATGTGAATGGAGTTTTACCTGGCAATACCGGGCGCCTTCCTGATTGCGATACCCGCGGTTGATCTGTTCAGGGAGTTGTTCCAGCCATCTGCCAGAGGCTTTTTGTCGGTTCTTTTGTCTAACTTGATCTGGCGTGTCATGCGAACGCCAGCTCGGCGCTCGCGGAAATTCGCGGCTCTGGCTGGCCCGGTGATCATGGTGGTCACGATCATGGCGTGGCTTTTTTCATCGATCATAGGCTGGGGCTTTCTCATCATGTCCCAGATGCAGAGTGGTAAATCTTTCATTGTCATGCACGAAGGGCAGCAGCTTGTAGATGCTATCTATCTTTCACTTGTAACGATTTCAACGCTTGGTTACGGGGATATTGTTCCGGCGTCTGACATTACGCGGATCATGATGCCGCTTGAGGCGCTCTTCGGACTAGGTATTGCCGGTGGAACAATCAGCTGGCTGCTGACAGTGCATCCCGTATTGGCGCATAGGGCAACTCTTGCTGCAAAGGTCGATAACCTTGATCGTGCAGAGCAGGCGACCGGGGTATCGATTGAGCTGGTTGTTGACGCCCATACGACTCTGATTGATCTGGCAGGTCACGTTTTATCAGTGCACAGTGACCTGCGTCAGTTCCCTGTCAGCTACTACTTTTTTGCCAGCGAAAAACGAAGATCCCTACCTGACCAGATCGCAAAGCTCCTTGATCTGTCAATTCGTTGTGAAAAATCACCACACGACGTTACCAAGCTCCACGGAGCCGTTCTTGGACAGGAGCTTGACCGTCTCCTCGAACACATCAATAATCTCTTTCTTCACGACGTTGATGCCGATGCCACTGCGTATGAAGTCATCGAAGGGTGGCGGATCGACCACCAGCAAAAGGTTCGTTAAGTTCTTCATCAGCGCTGATTGATATTCGAATTGGTATCTGTCATTGTTCCTCAATGTCAATCTTCCTCATCCTTGGTCCGATATTTCTCGCCGTCGGCATCTACCTCAACATTGCAGGTGGCTATGCTGGTCAAATTGCATCAATAACATTCATGATTATTGGAGTCGTGTTCACAGCGCTTGGATACTTCTTTCGCAAGATGGGGGCAAAACATAAGCGATTGATGGCAGTGGGAACACCTGGTACGGGCACAATAATCAGCGTCAGTGAGACATCCATGAGGATAAACAACAACCCTGTTGTTGCGATTGAGATGGATGTCGTTGGATCCGGATTCATGCAGTTTCGAACAACTATGAAGACTCCAGTCTCACCGGTGACGTTGTCACAGGTAAATCTGAAGCCCGGCGCCAGCTTGCCAGTAAAGGTTGATCCGTCTAGCCCGCAGAAGAACATGATCGTTGACTGGAATGCTGCGATCTCCCAGAACGCATGAACTGCATCTTGTAGGGTCTTGTTGCCGCGCACGGGATTGTTCTGCGTGTACGACCTACAAAGCCGAAGGAGTTTTTCATGACTGTTACCCAGGAACTTGCCGCAACGTTTGGGCTCACCGAGGAGCATCTCGCAATCCGTGAGCACGCCAGGGGAATCGCGACACAATATGTTGAGCCGCGAGCACACGACATCGACGCCAACGCGGAGTTTCCCGAGGATATACGACAGGTCTTTTGTGAAAAAGATCTTTTTGCGCTCTGCTTTGACGAAGAATTTGGTGGCACCGGTACAGGTACTCTGTCTCTGCTCATCGCGATCGAGGAGATCTCCAAAGTCTGTGCGACAAGCGGGCTTCTGTTGGCTGTCCAGGAGCTTGGGTCATTGCCAATCAAGCTCGCGGGTACCGACGAACAAAAGCAGAAGTGGCTGCCCAAGCTGGCAAGCGGCGAGCACCTGGCTGCATATGGTTTGACTGAGCCTGAGTCCGGCAGTGATTCTGCAGCCATGCGTACAACGGCCCGCGAAGAAGGAGGGGAGTGGGTTCTCGACGGCACCAAGCGATTTATTACCAACGGAGGAGTGGCGGACACATATACGATATTTGCCCGTACACGTGATGACAAGCACCGAGGTGTCAGTGCTTTCATAGTGCCCGCTGATGCGCCAGGTTTCTCGGTTGGAAAACACGAAAAGAAGATGGGCATCAAAGGATCAACAACCGCGGAGCTGCACTTTGACGGGTGCAGAATTCCGTCTGAAAATATCCTCGGTGAGCAGGGAGACGGCTTTGGAATCGCCATGAGAGTGCTCGATCGATCAAGGCCTGGCGTGGCCGCACAGGCTCTTGGAATTGCTGAGGGAGCACTCGAGTATGCCGCACGATACATGGGCGAACGTGAGCAGTTCGGTAAGCCAATCGCAGCATTTCAGGGGCTTCAGTTCATGCTGGCCGACATGAGGACGAAGTGCGTTGCTGCGCAGGAAGTTCTTTATCGGGTTGGGCACTTGATCGATGGTCGTGCGCCACGTGAGATCCTTAGTCAGTACTCGGCGATGTGCAAGCTTCTGTGCAGCGATGTCGCGATGGAGGTCACGACTGATGCAGTTCAGCTTTTGGGTGGGTACGGCTACGTCAGTGAGTATCCGGTGGAGCGAATGATGCGCGACGCAAAAATCACCCAGATCTATGAGGGTACCAATCAGGTACAACGCATAGTCATCGCCAGGGATTACCTCAAAAGCTTGAGCTCGTAGCAGGAATAGCTGTCCAGGCAGCGAACTACGCAGGTATGGAACAGCTCCAATTGCCCGTAAGAAATGCGCACCTGTACATGGCACTGCGCGGAATCGTTGAATCAGCTTTCTTCCTTCTGCACAGCGACGTTGAAGCAGGAGCAGAAGTATCCTTCTCGATTTCCGAGCACAAGAATGTAGAGCGGTCGCCGTTCTACGAATACCGTCCCTGGATTGAAGATTTTGTCAACGAGCGCAAGGATAGAATCCGGCACCTTGAATCGGTCGTAAGCGACCTTCACTCTATTGCTGGTGATCCTGCTGTTTCAAACTTTCTCCGGGCGGGGCGGATTGAGGCAGTACACGATGCGGATCAGATTGCTTTCGATGAGATAGCAATGCCAATGGTCATGGCAATGGCTGAGGCATTTCCAAACTTTGAGATGGACGAAGACACATTCACTGCCCAGTATGCGCGTTGGGAAGGAATCCTCTATGCAGAAACAAGGCGGTTTATTGCAATAACGCCTTTGTGGGGGGTGAGGCTTCCGTACGGCGATGTTGAACTTGCTGGTGGTGTGGCGATAAGAAAAATCCCTGGCGATGAACTGCGTATGGAGTGGCCGGAGGCGGCGCAGCTGAACTGGGGGATCGATTTCAACGGCAACGTGCCTGACGTTGCCCTCTATTTTGAGCGTGCAATCAGCGCGGAC
>CAYTTD010000096.1:0-6564 GCA_964440595.1 uncultured Gaiellales bacterium | reverse complement strand
ATGCATCAACTCCGCCAAGAGCGGCAATCTCGAGAATGAGGTCATCGATTTCCTCCTGCCTCAGATGCTTGAATACCTCACTCGCAAGCTCCTGACCGAGCGCAATGATCATTATTGCTGCCTTGCGCCGTCCGTCGGTGCCGGTTCCGCCTGTAATTGGATTCGATGTGTTTGAGGTCATGACTTACCTCGCCCTACGTATCGCTGCTGCTCACCTTCGTTCAGCCAACCTCGCAGCATCTGAGCTACGTCTTGGGGCTTATCAACAGCGATGCTTTCGACTCGCTGTTGAAGATCAACACGCCTGCGCGTGTCCATGGTTGATGCAGCTGCAACTGCGGCTTCAAGCTCCTTGATGGGAATGGGCTCAAAGCCACTTTCAAGAAGCAGTGCATCATCGCTCGACTCCAGAAGTTCCCTGGTTCGTCGGTTCAGTGAGCGGCGAAGGAAGAATGCCATCACCAGCAGTGCCAGCCCCAGCAATCCCCAACGAATCTGGCTGCCAATTCCTTCAAACCTGTTTGCGTTGGCCGCAGAGTCCGCTGCCTTCTTTGATGGCACTGCAAGCTTGGCAATGTCGAAGCTGAATGAATCATCGGCATTTCCGCCCATCCATGCCTGAGCAGCGTTCTTGACAGCGTTTGCTGTATCGGGCTTTACGCTGCTGTCGATGATGACACTCATTCGATAGCGTTTGACGCTACCCTGAGCAACATCAATTGCTTCCCTGACCTCGTCGTTGTCATACGTCACTTTAGTCTCATCGACAATCGAGTCTGCCTCACCGCCAGCCGCGTTGGCAATTCCGGTAAACCGGTCGTCATTGGTCTCACGATTAACGTTGCTTGCAATGCCAGCTACGCCTTGCACTCCTCCATCACCAGACTTTGCCCTTACCCCAGTAGCGAGATCTTCAGCGGCCCTGGGGCCCTGGTTATCTTCTGCTCCACCAACGTCCTTGACCTCACGCCTGATTGAGTCCATGTCGAGCTCGACGTTCGAGATTACCTTGACCTTGTCCTCGCCAGCGATCTCCTCAAACTTGCTGGTGAGCAGTGCTTCCTTTTGCTGGTTGAACTGATTTTCAATCTGAAGCTTGAGCTGCGACTCCGTCAAAGATAATCCACCGGGGCCAGCAGACTCACTAAGCAGAGTGCCGCTCTCGTCGACGATGCTTACATCATCAACGGCGAGCCCCGAAACCATGTTGGATGCCAGCTGAGCGATTGCGCGAACCTGAGAACGAGCCATGCCATTTCCAGCCGTATCAATGGTGATTCCTGCAGTTGGCTTTGACTCCTCCTCTGCAAACAGTTCTTCCTTGGTGAAGGCAATGTTGACCGTTGCACTCTGAATGCCATCAATGCGCTCGATAGCGTTTGCAATTTCATTCTGGAGGCACGTGCGTTCTCGCATCTGGTGCTGGTCTTTGGTCGTAGCAACGATGCTTCCCTTTGCATCTCCAAAAGCCGTCTCACACGTGGTGTGTGATCCGCGCGCAGCAATGCCAGCGGTTGCTAGTGCTGCGATGGCTTCCTGCTGTTGTGCTTCTGGCACCTGCACTACAGTTGCATTGTCCGTCAGCTTGACGTTCACCTGCTCTGACTCAAGTGCTTTGCGTGCCTTTGCGGACTGCTCTGGCCTCAGGCCCTCGCTGACGGTAATCCACTTGGTCGCGGTTGCCGCCTTGATCACAAAGAAAACTGCGAAGATAGTCACGACAGCGACTATCAACAGCACAAGCTGTGCGCGTCGTGGCATGGCGCTGAAGGCGCCTCTGAACCTCTCTATCTGGCTCATTTCAATCTATCTCCGTTTTTATCAACTCCCCATGCAATCCATTGCCGTGATTTAGATCTGCATCCGCATGATCTCCTGATAAGCCTCTACTGCCTTGTTGCGTAGCTGCATTGCTACCTGCATAGAAACATTTGCTTCTTCGATCTGAAGCATCGACTGGGCCAGATCATCCTCCTGCCCAGTTGCGATACCAATCATCGCCTCAGATGCCGCCTGCTGCTGGTCGCCGAGCGCCTCGATCTTGCCAGCAAGAAGGTCACCAAAACCTCCGGTAGCTGGTGTCTGTCCCGCTGCGGCGCCGGCGCCGTCAATCATCGGCAGATCAAGCCTGGATACAGACGATATGTCAAATCCAGGTGTCATCGCAGAATATCCAGCGCTTTCATTGCCATGCCCTTGGCGGCATTCATCGCGGTTACGTTTGCCTCATAAGCTCTGGTCGCAGTCATCATGTCGACCATCTCGGTAACCGGATTGATGTTTGGCAGGTAAATGTACCCCTGATCGTCAGCATCAGGGTGTGAAGGGTCATAGACCGCACGCAGTGGTGACTGATCTTCAATGATGCCCACAACCTCAACACCGGTGACGGTTGATCCATCTGTAGAGCTACCGGTAACGCCTGATTCCATACCGCGTTCGATGGCCTGAAACACAACTTCACGCCTTCGAAACGGTTCGCCATCAGGGCCACGGGTAGAATTGACGTTCGCCAGGTTTTGGGAAATGACGTCCATGCGCAGTCGCTCAGCAGATAATCCGCTCGCTGAGATATGCATTGAGTCAAACATGCCCATGTTGTGTCACCTCCCTACTTACGTCCGTCGCTTGCTACAGACTCAAGCATCTGTAGATGTTTTGCTGCCAGCTGAACAAGCGCGTTATATCTGACATTGTTTTCGGCGATGCTGGCCATCTCCATGTCGATATCTACGTTGTTCCCGTCGGCTCTCATACTCGTCGCATTATCAGTCTCAACGGTTGGCTTCAGCGCCATCAGTGCTGATCCGTCATTGCTTCTCTGCGCGTCCTCGATTGAGGAAAGTATTGAATCGAAGTTGACGTCTCTGCGCTTGTAGCCTGGCGTATTGACATTTGCGACGTTGGCTGACAACAACTCCTGCCGAAGCCCTACTGCGCCAAGCGCGGCTCCCAATGCTGCTGTTGTCAGATCCAATGTCTTACCGTTTCCTTTCCTGCTTATTAATGGTTCAGCTTGCTTCTTTCATAGCGGAAGAAGACTCTGCCCCTGCAAAGGCGTCACTGTCGGCAAACATTCGCCTGAGTGAATCAACTACCTTTGGCAGATCCTTTTCGGGAATGCGGAACTCTGCCAACGAACCGCCGTCTGGTTCGGGCTGATCGACGTCCACGATTCGACCAACACCGATGTCATTTACCATCCAATCCGCAAGATGGGCGACGTGTGCAAGCGCTGGCTGTAGCTTTGCCTCACCAGGGTTGTGGTGGAATCTGATGGCTTCGCAGTGAGTAGCAGGGAAGCTCCATGCCTCAGCAACCTGGCTGCCAAGCTCACCGTGGTCAAACCCAAGAAGTTCGAACTCCGCCTCCTCGTAGCTCACCTGATTCTGGCGTGCGTGATTCAAGATGCGATTGAAATCATCCTTTCTGTACACAGACAGAATGATCATGCCCAGATCGTGAAGCAAACCGGCTACGAAGGCCTTCTCAGGGTGGATGTTACCGCGCTTCCGGGCGAGTGCCCTTGCGGCGACGCCGACACCAAGCGAGTGGCTCCAGATCTCATGACGAACTTCGCTAAGCTCATCATCGCTCTGGAACAGCAGATTCATCGTTGTAGCAGTGATTGCCAAGCTCTTGATTGTTGAAAATCCAAGCAGAACAATTGCCTCAGGCAAAGTTTCAATTCTACGTGCGTAACCATAGTACGCTGAGTTTGCAAGCTTAAGCAGCATGGCAACCAATGACTGGTCTGAGCTAATCAGACTTGTCAGATCATTGACACTCGTGTCTGCACTGTCGCATGCCTCAATGACTGCAGGAAGCGTCTCGCTCATGCTCATTGGCAAGTCGCGAACCTCTTCCACCAGCTCTGCAATCGTCGGATGCATTACATATCTCCCTATTTGTTCGTGGGCATTACCTCAAAGAAAAAGCACCGATAAAGCAATGCGCTTTCCCGGTGCTCGTCCCTGAGCGTTCCAGAGACATTCCTGTGCCTCTGGCATGATGAATCGGTAGTTTGATCATCCACCTTGAGCGCAGGAGATTGTGCTAAAAGAAATGCATACGATTAGAGCAAGAGCCTGCTCATGCAAGAAGAGCGTTTGAGATTGCGGTCGTCACAGTCTCTTCCTCAAAGGGCTTGACTACAAAGTCACGGGCACCAAGCTTGATGCACTCAACAACCTTGGCCTGCTGCCCCAATGCGCTGCACATGACTATTCTGGCCCCTGGATCAAACTCCATGATCTCCCTGAGAACCTGAATTCCGTCCTTGCCGGGCATGGTGATATCGAGAGTAGTGACATCTGGAGTGACCTCACGGTACATTTCAACGGCGGAGTCGCCGTCTCCGGCCTCACCTACAACCTCGTGCCCAGACGACACCACAATCTTTTTCAGCATCAACCTCATGAAGGCTGCATCATCAACTATCAGAACTCTTGCCATAATCTTTTCTACACCTTACCCGCATTGGATTGAACCCAAAACACTTCAATTCTCATGCTGCTGACCTAGCCTGATCAACCGCAATTGAAACCAACGAATCAACATTTACCAGAAGGGCAATACTGCCGTCGCCCAGCACAGCGTTAGAGGATAACAGTGAATTTGAATCTACAGCCCCCGGCATTGCGCGCGCTACTACCTCCTGCTGACCAAGAATTCCGTCAACTTTCAGGCACGCACTGCCGCCGTCACCGTTCAGCACAACCAACGCTGCCTCATTTCCATGCAGTTCACCATCAATGCCAACTACTTTCGCCAAGTCAACGATCGGAATAGCCGTATCATTGAACAGAAAAGCCTCTCGGCCTCCAACGCTACGGATCTGCCTTGAGTTTATGTCAAAGGTCTGGGCGACACGGTCAACGTGCAGGCCATAGATTTCGCTGCCGGCGCGCACCAGTAACACGTTACGTATTGCAAGCGTCAACGGCAATCTCATGGTGATTACTGTTCCTTCATCGCTTGTCTCAAGATTGATTTTTCCGCCCAGCTCGCGGATTCTGCTCTTTACTGCATCGAGGCCGACGCCCCTACCTGATATCTCGCTCGCAGTTTCTCGCGACGATAGACCTGGGAGAAAACACAGATCGATGGCATCGCTGTCAGACATGTTGTCTGCTTCTTCCCGAGTCACAGCGCCGCGGGCTACAGCAACTCTGCGCATTACTTCTGGCGACATTCCTCTGCCGTCGTCTCGAACCTTGACGACGACGGCCCCACCTTCTGCAGAGGCGGAGATATCCAGAAGGCCATCAGAACTTTTTCCCTTTGAGATTCGCTCATCCTGTGATTCGATTCCATGATCCATGGCATTTCGCACTATATGGATAAGTGGATCACTCAACGCTTCAATGACAGTGCGATCAAGCTCAGTTTCGTTGCCGGATATCTTCAGGTTCACCTTCTTGCCCAAAGACCTTTCAAGATCTCGAACCAGCCTTGGCAACATTCGGAAAATTGCCTCAATGCGAACCATTCTCACGTCCATGAGCATGTCTTGCAGATCCCTGGCAGATCTCTCGAGTAGTGAAATCGCCTCTACAAGATCGCCGTCTCCGATTCGTAGTCCAATGGCCTTCAGCTTGCTGCGATGAATGAGTAGCTCGCCCATTCCATGCATGAGGTCGTCCAGACGCGATGCGTCTATCCGCACCATCTGTCTTTGATTCGCGGGATTTCTCCGCTCACGCCCATCATCTGCCATTGGTTTCGCATCTACGATATGTGCGCCAAAGCCATCCCCGTCCACCACTTTGAGATCGGGTCTTGCAGTGCCACCAGAAACATCCTTTATCGCCTCAATGGAAACGACCTCTATCTCGGGAACGCGACACGAATTCTTAATGACATCAGCCGTTATCTGCTTTCCGGAGATCTGAACAATGGCCTGTTTGCCTTCCCAGGTTCCATCTTCAAGGTCGGAAATCGATGGCTCTGATTTTTCTATCCTGGCAATTCGCTCGAGTGAGTGATACGCAGCAAACATTCTTGCGGCGCCCATAAGACTACGCTCAGATACCGCAAGCCGAACTTCCCAGATGCTGCTGTCATTATTCTGTTGTTTGGTGAGTCCAGCCAAAACATCAGCCAGAAAATCACAATCGTCCTGCCTGGTTTCGGCAATCGTCTCCACCAGAACCGCCATGGCATCACTGGCCTCAAACAGTGCGGCAAGAAGATCAGTCTCGACGTTGCCGGACTCGCTGGCACGAAGGCCCTCAACCGATTCCTCCAAAGCGTGCGTTAGCACCACCAGGTTCTGAAAGCCCATTGTGGCGGCCATTCCCTTCACAGAGTGCGCCGCCCTGAACGCATTGTCTATCGCCTTTGCATTGGAGACGCCACCGTGTTGTATTTCGTCGAGAGACCGAGACAGCAGTTCGATCATCTCTCTTGACTCCTCAAGAAACATTCGAAAGAAGTCTTCGTCCAGAAAATCATTCATCAGAGACCCCACTCTCGACAAGCCAATCCGCAATGTCGTACAGAGGCATGATCGTAGCGTCAGGCACCCGCTCAACAACTGCTCGTGGCATCCCGAACACCGTG
>CAYTTD010000095.1:0-6603 GCA_964440595.1 uncultured Gaiellales bacterium | reverse complement strand
CACGTTTGCAGCGATATGGTTCCTGTTTAGCTTCACTGACCTTCCGCCCAGCTCGAGCTGGTACCCGTAAGTTGGCCGACCAGAGAATAAAGACGTATTGATTGAGTAGGTGGCTGACCTGGATGTGCCCGTCAGTACAAGCTGTGCAAGCTGGTTGCCCGTAACCACACTCCCATACATCGTGCCGCCCCTCCAGAGCTTGATTCCTTCCCTGCCATTATTGGTAACCGTAACCGTATGTATCAGCGTGCTGGATGCCTTGATGTCGATGCCGTCTCCCTGAAAGCCATCCACCAATGCACCGGTGATGCGAATATTTCGTCCTCCTTCAACGGCAATGCCGTCAGTCGCTGTGTCGTTGCCCTTGCCCGGACCATAGAGCATGCCTCCTGCGACTGTTAGCCCGTAGCACTTGCCGGGGCCGCAGTCGATGCCGCCTGTTGTCAGGTTCGTGCCGTAGATACTGTCTAACGTAATTCGACGATTTGTTCCGCCCGCTGACGCCATCTTTACTGCTGAGCCAGGGCCTGTCACGCTCAGGTTGGTGATCGTGATGTGGTGGCTGCCGTCGTCGATGCCCACGCCATACCCGGGAATCTTGTCGCGAATAAATTTTCTGGTCCCGAGGTTCGAGAGCGCCATGTACGAGCCAGAGATTGTTATCGGGTAACGCCAGTTCAGATTTGATCCATCAAGTATCGATGCGGGTCTTTCCTCATCTGTTGAATCGACTGTGCCTACTATGGTTATTGGCTTGCCCTTGCGGCCAGATCTGCTGAAGGTTACGTATTCGTTATATGTGCCTTCGGCGATCTTCAGGGTGTCTCCAGGCTCCAGTTTGTCTGCAGCTGACTGTAGGGAGTCACCTGGTGTTACGTTGTAGATCTTTGCTTGGGCTTCAGGAGTTGGAAGAAACAAAAAGAACCCAAGTATGCACCATGTCAGAAAGCACCACTTCAGCAATTGCAAGAACCGTGATCGCAGTTGTAACTTGTTCATTCAGTGTTCCCATTCCTGCTGGACTTCTGTTTTAATTTCGGCGCCTTCATGACCAGACACGGAGTTACTTCCTCAAACCCGAGCGTGCTGTTCATACGAAGAATTGGCTCATTGCCTTCGTGATTATCAGTCTTGAGAATTTTGCACCCGGCATCGGTAGCCGTGTTGATAGCAAGGTGCTTCAGCATTCGTCCAACTCCACGACCACGCCAATCCTCACGCACGGCAAGTAGACCGGTGTCAGCGCGCTCAGGCACAGCCAGGGGAAATCCCAATGAGCTGTAACCAATCACTTCACCATTATTCATTGCAACGGTCCGGGCACTGGGCGGGCAGGACGGAGTGTTGTCCACCATCATTCTCCACGTCTCAAAATCTGGGAGATGAGATTCCTCCTCACCCGGAATACTCCGAATACCTTCTAACCATATGGCATACACTGATTTGATTAGATCCGGGCGTTCAGCGAGAGTCGTTGTTGATACTCCGTCGATAGTAATGAGCGGCGGACGATTTGAGTCGTTTAGCGGCCGCTCAAAAAACCTGAGTTTGTTTTCATCTTGAAATCCAAAATCCTCCCAAAGACGGACCTCATTCTCGCGGTCTTGATAAACGTAGGCGACTCCCTCCGCGGTGTCTGGCACTCCTCCCCAAGCCAGCAGGTCTTCGACGGCTCTTCTGACGGTGTTGTCGTCAACGCAATCAAACCATCTGGCAGATAACCAACACTTTGTTCTACCGGTATCTGTGCCTGCAAAGCTTGCCTGAACCATGCCGCAAAGCTCGTTGTGGCACATGATTGCCATTTCCCTGCTTGGCTCATCACAGTGAATCTCATATTGGCTGCTTATCTCTTCAGCGGTGCACGCATTGCGCCTGTCATAAGTCGAGCAGAAGGTTGCGAGGGCGCTGCAGAACTCAGCGCTTGGCATGTCCGGTACTGGTACAACCTCTAAAGTCGGCATCATTTGCTCGACTCTTCGGGGCGCCACTCAGCGAGCGCGGATTGTTCAACGCCAACCAGATTCAGAATCTTGCCGATCATGAAGTTGTTCATGTCCTCGACTGTCTGAGGTTGCGTGTAGTGGGCTGGCATCGCTGGAGCGATTATTGCGCCGGCGGAAGCCAACCTAGTCATGTTCTCCAGGTGGATCATGGATAGTGGGGTTTCGCGTGGCACTACAATCAGGCGGCGTTGCTCCTTTAAAGCAACGCTTGCCGCACGGTGAATCAGGTTGTCGCCTGCCCCGGTCGCGATCGTTGCCAGGGTCGACATGGAGCATGGCACGACAATCGCTGCCTCCCAACGTGCGCTGCCGCTGGCGTATGGTGACGACCAATCGGTCTGCCCCCAGACGTCATCGCGAGGTAGACCCGCATCAACGCAGAACCTGTCAATTACTTCTTCAGGATCCATGTGAAGATCACCATAAAGCTCGTGCCCTGCTACCTTTGTGCCAGACGTTGAGAAGCTAACGCCTACCTTGTGCCCAGCGGCCAAAAGGCCTTTCACGACTCCAAGTGCATAAGGCGCGCCGCTGGCACCAGAAATACCAACAAAAAATTCCATCTGTACATTCTATGCCACCATCTTCGTGCGCTGTCGCGAGATGCCGCTATGCAGAGATTTGGGGTGGCGTGTGACTATCAGCAGTGTAAAACCGGATCACCTGGATGAATGCAGATCCAATGATCAGCCGATAGCCGCCTTCGTCGTCGCCGCATCCGCATCCTTGATCTCGGCCTTGGACGCATTTTCAGGTGCGCCTAGTGTCTCGAGGAACGCGCCAAGGTGAGCAATCTGCTCCTCATCAAACGCTCCCTTAGGCTTGAGCTGTGCCGGCATGGACGAACCGGAGACGACCTTGCCTGGATCCGCAAGATGCTTGATCTGCCATTCGAGGCCGCGGCCAACGGTCCCCTCTTTAGTCAGGTCAGGTCCGACCTTGCCGCCACCCATGCCTTCGATTGCATGGCAACCCTGGCAGCTTTGCCAACCATTCTCCTCAAACAGCAGCTTGAAGCCTGGCATTGCCTTCTGCTCCTCTGTCAACCCTGTTGGTCCGGTGGTTGACTCGCGGCCTGATTGGGAACCAAGCCACGTAAATGCGAGCATCGTTGCGGCAGCGGCCACCATCAGTGACATGGCCAGAGGCCTTCTGCTTGGACGCCTCTCTCGCCGTCGATCAATGAACGGTAGGGCGAGCAACGCTACCAGCAGGATGTTCGGGATAATGATTGTGCCGAACACCACGAGATCCGGGTGTGAGAACAGAATCAAAAGATAGAAGAGGAAGTAGAAGTACCACTCAGGTCTAGGATGATACGTCGTTGTCGCCGGGTCGGCCTTGTGCTCGTACAGAGGCCCAAGCATCGGCTTCACTGCTGGGTGCTCAGGTGCAGCATCTGACGGAAGTTCAACGTTTTCTTCCTTGACGCTCCACTCGCCCTTTTTCTTTTCGACGATGTCGCCCATTACCTTGTGCTCAACGGTTCCGTCGGACTGTTCTTTGTTCTTGACGTCGTTGACGACAAAGAAGAACTTGCCCTTTGAGTCAGACTTGTACTCAACGGTGCCCGTAGGAGCATCAGGCAGGTAGAACTCCTGTTCAATCGGTGTTGCGGCGCGATCACAGCTGATATCGAACCAGCTGTCACAGTTCGCCTGTGCAAACCACACAACGCTCAACAGAAGGATGGTTCCCACCACGACCGTTGCAGCAATGATGTCGTGCCATACGCCGAACGGGAAGAACGGCTTACCACCTTTTTCCACGCCCTTTTTGTATCGCTTGAATGCCTGCTGTCTGTCAGACAGAGTTACTCCTGGCTTGTCGCGGAAGAGAACGCTCATGACCATGCCTCAGTGTCGTTTGACGGATCATCCTTTGCCCACGGTGGCGGTGTAACGCCAAGTCGGGTTACAAGGAACATGTGCAAGCCAATGAGCCCTGCGAGCGCCCCTGGTATCTGCAACATGTGAATCGAATAGAAGCGGGGCAGAATGCCGCCATTGAATTCGGACGCCCCACGCAGGAACTCTGCAATGTATGGCCCGAGGAACGGAGCTGAGCCGTTGATGTTAATGCCAACGACGGTAGCCCAGAAAGCGCGGTTGTCCCAGACCAGGAGGTATCCAGTGAATCCCATGCCCATCATCAACGCGAAAATGAGTACGCCTGTGATCCAGGTCAGCTCGCGGGGATACTTGTAAGCACCCATCATGAAGCTTGCAGCCATGTGGAGGAACATGAGCAGAATCATCATGCTGGCGCCCCACTTGTGCATTCCGCGCACGAGCCAGCCCCACTCAACTTCCAGTGTGATGTGTTGGATGGACTCATATGCCCCGGCAGCGGAGGGCTCGTAATACATGGCAAGAAACACGCCGGTTACGGCTTGAACCACGAAGACAATCAAGAGCGTAAAGCCAAGAGTGTGTAGCCAGCTCAAGCCGCGCGGAACGTTTCTGAACAAAAACCATCTGTGAAACTCGACAAGCTCAGTGCGATCGTCGACAAAATCGAGCGCCTGATTTGCCCTGTAGTTGACCTCTTCTTTGACCGACATCGCTAGCTAAATTCCTTCCTCATGGATGAACCGGGTACAGATACTTTTCAACACCATCAGCGCGCTGGCCCTGATCGTGGAGCACGACTCTTTTGCCTGCCTGGGTAACGCTGTACTCGTCAACGGCCCAAAGCTCGTCACCGCGCTCCTCCCACTCAAAGCGGTCCAGTGATCTCGCTGGTGGTCCAGCAGTGCGCTTACCCTTGTCGTCGTAGGCTCCACCGTGGCATGGGCAAACGAATCCCTCGCCCTGCTGAGTGACTGGGCAACCGAGGTGTGCACACCGGTTGGAAAGAACTGAGAACTTCTTCTGGTTAGCCGGAGCAAATGCGTCATTGTAATCGTCTGCATTGCGCCTTACGAAGGCAACACGCCTACGTACGTAAGAGTCGTTTTCACCTTCGCTAGGCTGCAGCACGACCTTCTTCCACTGACCTTCCGGGAAGTCATCGACTTTGCCTAGCAGGGCTGCTGGAAACTTTGTACCTTTGACCGCTGGTGTGAGTACCATGCCGGCGACCGGTACGCCAATCATTGCACCCATGACTCCACCCAGTCCCACCGATGCCATGGTGAGAAACTGTTTACGGGTCAGGTGACCATCTGCGCCTTGCCTGGCGTCTGCTCCACCTGCCATCCGCGGCTCCTTCCACTAAGTACTTACCGTTTATTTGCAGGAGGTTTAGTGTTAAATCCCCTGCAAGCTGTCTCGAATCTACCTGATTCTACTACTCAAGCACAATCACGCTGCAAATCGATTTGATGATTCAACTGATTGGGTCGGACGCTGTCAACGGGTAATTACCCGAGCAGTTCCAGAATAGCCAGTTTCAGAACTGCCAATTGACAGCTCGTCGCCGGCCGAAACCTCGCGTCTCAGTATGGCAAGAGCAACGAAACGATCATGGTCTCCAGCTGCATTTGGATCGGGTGACCACGAGGTGATCCATCCAACATCTTTCCTGGTGGCGGAATGAAGCGGAAATCTGTTGCCATCAATGAGCGAATAAGAAGGGTGCCAGGGCGAGTCGAACGGCAGTGGGTCTTCAAGTTCAATGATGCACAGTGTGCGATTGGGTTTGCCGCGCCAATGGAGCCTTGCTACAGGCTCCTGCCCAAGATAGCAGCCCTTCTCAAATGAAACCGCGAGGTCCACCGCACCAACCTCAGCGGGCATCCTGCCAGGTTGCATGTCAGTCAGCCATGGTGTTCCCGTTGCGATGCGCCTAGCGTGAAGCCCAATCGCTGAATCGGCATCAAATGAAGTGTCGGTTTGCGGCCTGAGCGACTCATGGGTGATGACGGATTGCATCGGAATACCCCAGGCTGGAGTCAAAGAAAAAAGGGTCTGTGACTGGCCAGGAATATTTGTGGATGCGGAGTCACCTGCCTGAAATGAGCCGACCGCCAGGTCGCTACCCGCTATGTCAACCTTTGATCGGAATCTGTGTCTGATCAAATGCTTTGTTAGATCCTCTGCCAGCTCCTGTTGAACTTCCAGAATGAATTCGTCAGCTTCGGTCCGGTAGACAAGTGCGCCGGAGATGATTGCTGCCTTCGGCGTCAGAAACAGGGCGTGCTTGACCGTTTTTTTCGCCATGCCAAGAACATGTTGTGTGCAGGTTGACTCAAGAAGTTGTCCCGCTTCGGCGCCGCCTAGCCTGATGAGTGACGTATTTCTGTGCCAGATCACTCGTCAATCAAATCAGGTTATTGAACTGCTGTGCGATGAAACCTGCAAAAAACGGGTAGAACGTAAGCAGATCACTTCAACCCAGGAAGGGAACAGCTGCTTAATGGCTGTCACAAAAACACAAAAAAGCGTGTTTCCAAATTGGCTTGCGATGCTTGCGGTCTGCGCATTGCTGGGAGTTGCAACCGGGTGGTCACCAGTGATCGGCTTGTCCGCTGGGCTTTTGCTGGTATTCATCGTGGTTACCCTTGAAAAGCCCTGGCTGGCCCTGGCTGGTCTTATGGTTGCCATACATTTTGAGGCACTTTCTCCTCATGCGTATCCGGCCCTGACTCCAATCA
>CAYTTD010000094.1:0-6676 GCA_964440595.1 uncultured Gaiellales bacterium | reverse complement strand
TCCTGTACCCGTTGATGCCGTTGATGGCAGATGCTAGTCTCAATCCCGGCTGGGGAATCATCCATGGCGCTGAAGAGTTCTTTGAGGTAACAAAGCTGCTTCACAACACCCTTCAGGGCGCTGATGACGATCTGACACAAGACATGAAAGACGTCTGGTGGAAGTATCAGGAAATCAACGCAGCCATGATCAACCCGGACGATTGGGATGTCATATTCATCCACGACCCCCAACCGCTCGGTGTTAAGGCATTTCACGAGGGTGGAAATGCCAAATGGGCGTGGCGCTGCCACATAGATCTATCGACGCCAAACAAGAACGTAATTGACTTTCTTTTGCCTGAGCTGAACCGCTATCCAGCAGCGTTTTTTCACTGCGATGAGTATGTTCCAGCGGGACTCGAGGCAAAACCATGGATCGTGCCACCGGCTATTGACCCGTTGGCTCCCAAAAACATGGCACTGTCAGACCATGACGCCAAATACATTGTGGAGCAGTTCGGAATTGATGGAAACCGGCCTCTGATGTGCCAGGTGTCGAGATTTGATCCATGGAAAGACCCCATCGGGGTTATCGATGCGTACAAGCAGGTCAAGAAGACTCACCCCGACCTTCAGCTTGCAATGATCGGATCCATGGCACACGACGATCCTGAAGGCTGGGACTATTTCAACAAGACCGTCGAACACGCCCAGGGTGATAATGACGTTTTTGTGTTGTCTAACTTCAACAATGTTGGCGCCGTAGAAGTGAACGCCTTCCAGGTGCACTCCGCAGCTTTGCTTCAGAAGAGCATCCGCGAAGGCTTTGGCCTTACCGTAAGCGAGGCGCTTTGGAAAGCCCGACCGATGGTAGCCGGCAATGTTGGTGGCATCAAGAAGCAGATCATTCATGGAGAGACAGGGTGGCTTGTCGACTCTGTTGAATCGGCGGCGCAGGCGACTGAGGAAATTCTTGCTGACCCTGTGCGTGCTGCAGGGATCGCCCAGCACGGAAAAGAATTCGTCAGGGAACATTTCCTGATGCCCAGATATCTGCGAGATCACCTGCGCCTTTACTGCGATCTTCTGGGGGTCTGAGATTGGCAAGCAGTGGCAGTGAGCCATCCTCGCTGATCCTGGTATCAGGCCGCGGGCCTGTAGCCTTTCGACGCAATGATTCAGGTGCGCTGGTTGCCAAAAGGAGCGGTGGCGGTCTGGTCACTGCCCTTGGGGCGTTAGCACAAGAGAGAAGGGTCACGTGGATTGCTCACGCGATGGGTGAGGGCGACATTGATGCAATGGCTGAAGCCAACGGATCCATTGAAGAAACAACAAGGAATGGTTCCCGATACGATCTTATTTTGACCGGGGTGAAAGATTCGCACTGGAACCTCTACTACAACGTGATGTCCAACCCTCTCCTCTGGTTCACAATGCACAGGCTTCACGGATTCTCCTATGAGCCGGTCATAAACAGAGCGTCATGGGACGCGTGGAGATCGTGGAAGAAGGTAAACGAACGGATCGCAGCCAAAACCGTTGAGGTGGAGAGAAACTTCGCTACGAAGGGTTCAGGAGCAGCGCCGGTAATGGTCCACGACTACCAGTTGATGCTGGTTCCGGGAATGGTGAGGAGGAAATCTCCCGAAACCACGATGCAGTGGTTCTGCCACGTGCCTTGGCCTGGTCCTGGCGCGTGGAGGTGTCTCCCGGGCGAGTGGCTGACTGAGATTCTTGAATCAATTCTCAGTTGCGATCTGGTCGGTTTTCAGACCCCCACCGACGTACATAACTTCATGGACACTTGCAGAAGAGTGCTTCCGGGGTCACTGGTACAGGAATCAAGCGGAGAAATTCAGTGGAAGGCAAGGAATGTGCGGGTACGGGCCTACCCCATCAGCGTCGATGCCGCCGAGTTCAATGAACACGCGTCCAGCAGAGAGGTGGCGAGAATGCGGCAGCGCGTCGCTGAGATGCGACCGCCCGGGGGAAAGCTTATTGTGAGGGTCGATCGTACCGATCCATCAAAGAATCTGATTAGAGGATTTCAGGCATTCAACCTGATGCTGCGCGAGCGAAGGGAGCTGCACGGTCAGGTGTCAATGTTTTGTCAATTTGATCCGTCAAGGCAGGATATTCCTGAATACTCAACGTATCTTGAACGTGTTAACAGGGTTGTAGATCAGATAAACGAGACCTGGGGGACGAATGATTGGACGCCGGTGCGTACGAACGTTGACTCAAACTTCGCTGCGGCCGTTGCTGCGTACCTTGAGTATGACGTGCTATTTGTCAACCCTGTTGCTGACGGCATGAACCTGGTTTGCAAGGAGGGAGTGCTGGTTAACCAGAATGATGGAGTGCTGGTACTGAGCGAGCAGGCTGGAGCTGCCCGGGAGCTCGGTAAGTGGGCGGAATTGGTAAATCCATTCGATGTATCGAAGCAAGCCGATACTCTTTATAAGGCTCTGATGATGCCAGAAGAAAGCAGGAAGAAAAACGCTGATCTGCTGCGTCAGCATGTACTGCAAAACGATATCTCGAAGTGGCTTTCGGGTCAGCTTCAAGACATAGGGATCGGGCGTTGAATCATGGCAGAGTGGGAAGAGCCAACTGAGGATATTGAAGTGCCGGAGACTATCTGGAGCAGTCATCCGGAAGGCATGAAGAACTGGTTTTTGGTCGCCGTGGTTGCGTCGTTGTTGGGCGCAGGAGCGCTGCTCGGTGGTGCGGCGATCATTGCGGAGGCTGGTTCCGGAACACTTTCATCGCCATCCGGTGACCGGTGTAGCGGAGCCGTGGGCGGCGCTCTTTTACTGTTCTCACTAGCTGGAGGATTGTTCGGATTTACGGGGTGGGCGGTTGATCGCAGGACTCCAGGTGCCACCGTTTTTGATTCAGTGAGGCTAAGTTGGACGCTACCGATCCCCGTTGCCATGCTGGTGGCAACAGCGCCCGCAGCCGCAGGGTGTAGAAGCGGACGCATCATAAGTGAGAAGGAAGCGGTTGCCTCAGTCCTGACCGGATCCCCAGGCCTGGCGATAGCGGCGGCAACTTGCGTGCTTGCTGGATATATGGTCGCTACATGTCTACGATGGATACCTGCAAGCGACACTCTTGATGATGGTTCAATTGACTCAGATAGCATGCATGACCTGAGAGTTGACAGGGCGTTGTCCCAGCATGAAGCCAAGATCGACGGTGAGGCGTAGCTTGATGCGAAAAGTTGCGTCACTTGTAAAGCTGGAGCACACCATATTCGCCCTGCCTTTTGCGTACGTGGGGATCGTGCTGGCGTTGGCCGATCCCAGCGTCTCGCCGGGTGTGTCGGAAGTCGCATTTGTGACACTTGCAATGGTGGGTGCCAGGACGATGGCAATGGCTTTGAACAGGTTGATCGACCAGAAAATAGATGCGCAGAATCCCAGGACGGCAATGAGAGAACTGCCAGCTGGTGTTTTGCAGAGAAGAACGGTCTGGTTGGTTGTGGCGTTGTCGCTGATGCTGCTCTTATTGTGTACGCTGGCGCTCCATCCAATTACGCGTGTACTGTGGCCCCTGCCGGTGGCTGGGTTCGTCATTTATCCGTTGCTCAAAAGGTTTACCTGGACCTGCCACTTCTTCCTGGGAGTTGTGATTGGCCTGGCGCCGGTCGGTGCGTCTCTCGCGGTTTCAGGTGATGCACCTGGATCTGTTTTGCTTATCTGGTTGGCAGTGGCCTGTTGGATAGCTGGCTTTGACTTGATTTACGCCACGCAGGATGTCGACTTCGATCGAAGCGCAGGAATCAAGTCTTTGCCAGCGACGTTTGGCATTCCTGTGGCGCTTGGCGCGGCACGCGTGCTGCATCTCGTTACGATTGTGGCAATGGTGTTGGCTGGTGTTGTTACGAACGCAGGACCAATCTGGTTTATAACCTGCGGTGCGATTGCTGGTCTCCTGGCGTGGGAGAATTCGATAGTGAAACCCAACGACTTATCTAAAGTTGATGCGGCATTCTTTACCACCAATGGTTTCGTTGCAGTGCTGTTTTTCATGGGAGCGCTAGCTGATCATGTTGCTTGAGTTCACCGGATTAACAAAGAGTTTTGGTGAACATGAGGCGCTAAAGCCGGTGAGCGATTGCATTGCTGCAGGCGAGATAGTCGTTCTTTTGGGAAGAAATGGCGCGGGAAAGACAACGTTGATAAGAGCGCTGGCTGGACTCGTAGAACCAACCTCTGGAACTATGAAATTCAACGGCAGCATCGGAAATGCATGCGAGTCTTCCGGGTCCAGAGCGATGGTTGGCTATGTGCCCCACGACCCGGTCGGTTGGGGAGACCGCACGGTGCTCTGGAACTTGGCATACCGCAACAGGCTGCATGGAGACAGTAAGTCTGAGGCGTTGGATACAGCAAGAACCGCTGCCAGAACCTGGCAGCTGGAACCTGTATTGGGAAAACTTCTTGCGGAGTGCTCACGTGGGTGGCGGCAACGGTTTTCATTGGCTCAGGCAACTATGCGAAGCCCGCTGGTGCTCTTGCTTGACGAGCCGACCGTAAACCTCGACCAGCGGGCTCGAGAGATGCTCGTGGGTTACCTGAAGGATCACTGTGCTGACAAGGCAGTCGTGATTGCTACCCATGAAATTGAGTGGTGCGAATCTTTCAGTTATAGACGAATTGAGCTGCAATGAGAGAGGTCTTTGCGGTTGTTTGCAATGACATCGGAAGGGAGGCTGCAAAGCCCTCTGCCTTTGCAGCCTTAATATCATTTTCGGTTGGCGCTTTGGTGGCATTTCGCATGATCAGCGTTGGCAGCGGTGCGCCATCACCAGAAATTGCCTATGGAATACTCTGGTCAGTTTTGATGTTCACAGCGTTGATGGGAACAACGCGCCCAGTAACTGCGGAGAGGGAGGCAGGAACCTGGGAGATTCTGCTGGCAAGCCCAATGTCTCGTTCCGGTATTTTTATCGCCAAGAGCGTATCTGCCACGTTTCTTGCGCTATCAGCGCAGCTGGTGATCGTTCCCGCATGGATGTTGCTGATTGGGGGCGCACCTGAAGTCAATGAAGCGGCACGATTGTTGGCAACTCTGATCCTTATCGATTTCGGTCTTGGCCTTGTCGGCACTTTGCTGGCAGTGATGACGATGTCTGCCGGATCCAGGGATCTGGTAGGAGGTGCGGCATTTCTCCCGCTTTCAATTCCAATTCTCGTTGCGGCCGCAGCGGTGACCGCATCCACCGGATCTGGAGATGGCAATTCAATGAAACTCCTTCTTATGATCCTTGGCTACGATCTGGTTTTTGTGTCAATAGGCGTTGGTTTTGCGCCGGAGGTTATGTCGGAGTAGATCACCACAGGCCTTCGGCGGCCTCAATTCGGGGTTTTACTGGCGACTTGAAGCGTGACTAACGGTAAAATCCCTCAGCAATGCGATCCGTTATACATCCGCGACGAATGGGCTCAAAATACGCAACAACTGTTGCAGCTGCACTATCTGTTGTCTGTATTGCCGTTGGGATGTACACAGCGTTCGCCATTGCTCCTACGGCGGTCATCGATCTTGATGGGGGAGGATTCCAGAAAGACCTGTCCCAAAAGATTTTTTACCTGCATGTTCCAATTGCGTTTGCGGCGTACCTTGGGTTTTTCGTTGGTGCATGGAACGCTGTTCTGTACCTGCTTGGGCGGGAGACCGCTTTCGACATCCGGAGCTACTCCGGGATTCACGTTGGCATGGTGTTTGGCACTTTGGTCTTGGTAACAGGGTCAATCTGGGCTAAGGCTGCCTGGGGAGTCTGGTGGCAGTGGGGTGATAGACAGCTTCTGGTTTTTCTGGTGCTTTTCCTTTACTACGCCTCTTACTTCATGGTCAGGTTTTCAATAGATGCCGGTTCAATGCGGGAGCGGGTAAGCGCATTGTTTGCTGTGATGGGAGTTGCGCTGGTGCCTTTCAGTTTTCTGGCCATCAGGCTTGCTGACACCCTCATTCACCCGGTCGTCATAGAGAGATCGGGCCTGAAGATGTCTGACTCAATGGCCATTGCTTTCATACTTTGCATTGTTGGATTTCTTGCGCTTTGCATTTTGATGATTCAGATTGAGGTAACTGTCAAGACGTTGGCCGCAGCTAACAGGGATGCCCGCAGGGCCGCCAAGGAGCCGGCAGATGGAGAGCTGGTCAATGGATAACACGGGCGCTGTATATGTGGTTTCGGCTTACGGAGCAGCCTTGGTGACGTTGGTTGGCTGGTTTGTGGCGATGGCCATCAGGCTTAGAAATGAGCGAGCACGTTCATGAATTACTTTGACGCTCCAGAGTTGGTATACATTGGCACTTCGCATAAGACTGCAAGTCTGGCGCTGCGAGAGAAGTTTGCGCTGGTCGGCCGAAACGCGTCTGAGCTAACCAGGGAAATCTCGGGATACAGCGAGGTGTTGGAAGTTGTCAGCGTTGCTACGTGCAACAGGAGCGAGCTGTATCTGGTGACTCAAGCCGGCCGCCAGACCGATGCGGCGGTTGCGTCGGTCGCTTCGGCCTTCGCGACCTTTGCAGGTGTTGAATCCAGTGAGATGTCAGCGCTGATCACCGTGCTCAGAGGCGATGATGTAGTGGGCCACTTGATGAGGGTTGCGGCAGGTGTTGAATCTGTCGTCGTGGGAGAAGCCCAGATCCAGGGGCAGTTGAAACAGGCTTTGGCAGCT
>CAYTTD010000093.1:0-6678 GCA_964440595.1 uncultured Gaiellales bacterium | reverse complement strand
AGCAACGAAGTCTTCCCCGGTCGCTGCGCCATGTGATTCAGCGCAGCCTTATATGCATCATGAAAAGACTGGTAGCCCTGAGGCGGGCTAACAACCCGAGACGGAATAACGTCTATCAATCTAATGCCATCATCACCCGGCACCTTTGCAACTGCAATGGGATACCCCAGCAACCTGGCCGCCGATGCCGCCATCGGCTCACTTCTCATCTGCTGCTCAATCAGGGCACCGTCGGCACCGTCAACTCCAAGTAACCCCTGATGCCAATAATTGTTACGACCTCTCATCAGAGCAATCGATTCTTCGCTGCGATCAAGGAGACACACGCCATCCAGAGCATCCGTTTCTGCTCCAAGAGCGCGCACCTTGTCTCTTAGCGAGGCGAGCTCCTGCTCCGCCGTACCAACGTGGGTCCTGGCAAGCCCTACCGCCTCATCTATCTCACATGCGACCTGGTCAAGACGCGTTGCCAGAGAGCCCGCGCCGCGCGCAGCAATAACTCCGTTCAGATCGATTGATGCAAGATGTTGAAGGCGAGCTCCAATCTCAGCGTTCATTCCGGTGCTCCCAAAAAAATCAGCGTGCCTGCCGAGGCGCAACCCCATTCAGGCATAAGCTCAATAGCTTTAGATGGAATTCCCCCTGAGGACCCCATACCTCTATATCGGCGCCGACCGATACAACGTTTCAGTTCTAACATCCTGTGGCAATTACAGATGTCTGTGGAATCGTCAAATCTTGCAACGGGAACAATGCTTCGAGGCGCCAGAGTTGGCGGCCTGCAACTGGTCGAACAAATCCACATAAGCAAACACGCTCAAACGTGGGTTGCAAGGGATGAATTCGCTGATCGTTGTGTAGTGAAGATCTTGAATTCACAAGGCAATCCCACAAACCGGGACCTCCAACGAATCCATCGCGAAGCGAAGATCCTGGAACTTTTCGAACACGAAGGAATACCTCGCGTATTCGGCCTGTTGACCACCAATGACAACACGCCCGTAAACGGTTTTGCGATGGAGTGGATCAGCGGATGCACTTTGAGAAGTGAGCTTCGGGCATGTCGACGACTCTCACCACAGGATGTCGCTCTTCTTGGATCTCAACTATGCGACATAATTTCGCACGTACACAGATTCGGTCTCGTGCACGCAGACATAAAACCAGCCAACATCATCGTCGCGCCCGATCCAAACGGGCACACCTTGAAGCCAACCCTGATCGACTTTCACCTTGCACGGCCTATTGGGCATGCACGATCCGGAGTAGGAACCCGACTATTTGCGTCGCCAGAGCAAGCGCGAGGCGGATTCATCTCAACATCAACTGACGTTTGGGGATTAGGCGTGGTTATGTTTAGAGCGGCAACCGGCAAGCTGCCTTTTTATGCCGCTGAGGGTCAACCGCAGATCTTTCAAAAGGCTCCCAGGTGCGCGTCAACTGCGAAGGTTCCAGGCAAGCTTGCATCGGTGATTGACTGCATGCTCAACCCAAGGACGCAAGACCGGCCAACTGTTGCTCAGGTGGCTGATGCGCTGTCCGGGATCTGAAATCGAGATCAGCCTGTGTGACCACCGGTAAGTGGCGTCGCAGGGCGCTGAACGCCGCTTGAGAATCCACCGGCTGGGCTAGTGCCACCCGTCAATACACCTGATAGTCCTGTGACCATGTTTCGAACCTGATCCTCCATCGCTGCCTGATGACGATGCATGAGTTCGGCCCTGGCATCTGCCATTCGGCGATCCTCAACCCTGATCATGTCCTGCTCTGAAGTTCTAAGTCGCGCTATGGCTTCATCAACCCGTCGTCGACCTTCGTCCTGGAAGCGGATCAGCTCCTCACGCATGTGGGCTCCCATTGAAGCCATTGACTCTTCGAGCTGCCTTCGTGCGTCACGCATCGACTCCTCGAGGATCCTTCGTGCACTCTCTGTAGCCTCGCGAGCCTGCCCGGCAAGATCGCCCTGCTGGCGCGCAATCTCGTTGATTGCCGACATGTATGCCTGCTCCTGCTCAACCCGGATCTGCTGAGTTGCCTGCTGGAGAGACTGTTCAAATTCGGCTGCAAATGACCCACGAGCCTGCTCTGCCACACCCGCGAGATCACCGTTGACCTGCTGAACGATGCGCGAGCTGATCTCAGCAAGCTGCTGCTCATACTGCGTTCGATGTAGAGCGAACTGTTGTGCCAGCGAAGCGGCAATCTCGTTCGCAAGCTGCTGCTGGAGCAGGCTCGAGTGGTGCTCAGCAATGCCAGCAAGTTCACGTGCTGCCTCGTCAACTATCGAGTGAGCATGCTGCTCAAGGCTCGAAGCGGTCTCCTGCGCGGTGTTTGCCATTGCCTGCAGACGATCACCAAGGTCATTGCCGAGAACGGTGCCGTGCTCCCGAAGAGTCTCAAGATGCTCATGCAGTGAGGTCTGTAGCTGCTCTACGTAGTCGCGACTCTGAATGAGTGCGGCTTCAGCCTGCGCCCTGATCGTGTCAACGCGCGCGGCGCCATTTCGTTCCAGATCAGCAAAGATCTCGTCAGCATTCGCAAGAGCCTGTCGAGCCTGAAGCTCTATCTTCTCCATGCTCTCAGAGACCACGCGCTCAACCTGGGTGCGCTGCCAGGAGGCCTCGCGCCCAAAGTGCTCAACCTTGGCCGAGATGTCGCTGCCAGTCTCGTCGACAATGTGCTCTAGCTGCTCAGTGAGAAGCTTGCGCTGCTCAGCGGCAATGTCTTCAGCTGCGCGAAGTGCCTCTTCACGGGTTTCAACAAACCTCTGCTCAAGCTCTGCGGCAAATCCATTCCACGACTCCTGTGAAGCAGCAACGGTTGCGCGAGCCTTCTCTTCTGCGGACGCCAGATCAGAATCAACCTGAGCGCGCAGGTCAGCGATTGTAACGTTGATCTCACCGATGATGCGATCGCGCTCTGCATCTACATGACCACTAACTGCGGTTGACTGTGCCGCGATTGATGCATTGAGGTGCTCGTCATGCTGCGCGAGTAGCTCTTCAAGGGAGCTTGTGTGCGCAGCAAGTCGCTCTTCAGTTGAAGACTCAAGACCTGAAACACGCTGTTCGAGGGCATTCTCATGCTCAAGAACGCGCTGATTCAGAAGCTGCTCTGTCTCGGCAAAGCGTGCATCAAGAACCTGCTGCCATGACGCGAGGCGGGTTTCAACTGCCTGCTCTGCCTCAGCCATTCGCATCTTGAGTGGATGCGAAGCTGTGTCTACCTGCCCATCGAGGCCGGCAGCTACGGCGGCTATGCGACCTTCAACCTCGGTAGTTCGTGCGACGAGCGTTGCCTCGAATTGTTTCATGACCTCAGCGAACCGTGCATCAAGCTCACCGGATATCTCGCTGACCCTCTTTGCAACTGCCTCTTCTGCAGGAGTGTCAGGGTTTGCCTCGCGCATCCTGGTTATTCGCTCTTCCGCGCTCTCTACAGCGCTTGTAACTTCGGCCAGGTCTTCACGAATTTTTGAGAGCGCCTCGCCTGATGCTGCGGAATCGATCGCACCCAGCTCGCGTTCGATTTCTGCGCGATGCTCGGCGAGGCGCTGCTCAACCATGGGCCGGAACGACTCGGCCGCAATCTGTTCGAGCACCTGCGACAAAGCCGCTGTGCTCTCTTTGTGATACTCATTCCACATTGCCTGGATCTGTCGGGCATGGCGGTCTTCGAGCGCGTATAGAAACTGCTCGCGGTCATGCTCGGCCTGCCTGAGGCGAGCGTCAAGATCAATCGCCTCAGCACGGAGAATCTCCTTCAACTCGGCACTGACCCGCCCCTGAGTCTCTGGGCTTGCAAGCTGTTTTTCTCGACGGGCACGACCAAAGGCGGACGAAACTGCGATGCCTCCCCAAGAGGCAACCACAGCAGCGATCGAGATGATTACCCAGGTAAGAATGCTGCTAGCGGCGGCGCTTGCGCCATCTGCCGTGGTTATTACACCGGGAGCAAATTGCGCAACCGCCCATAGAGCCAATGTCACCAATGCACCAGCTGTCGACAGCCATGCCAGCACCCTGGCCGGTTTTGTTGATTTTGATAAAACTCCTGCTATTGCAATAAAAGCAAGTGCTGCCAACTGTATGAAAACAGTGATTTGTGTTACGGCGATAACGGTTGAGCTGGACATGTGAGTACTACCTCGTGACGTTGCTGGGTGTACTCAAGGTACGATCAAAACCGCTGTTTGCCAATACTTTTTCTAAAAGCGGCTGTTTTTTCCTTGTGTATTCAGGTAAAGGAAGCTGATCTATGACGTGAGATTCAGACAGTCACAGGGTTTTTGGTGTGGTGTACGTCTGGAGCAAGACTCTGAATAATATGGATGCTATTCAGCAGCGTAAAGCCTGAGCGCCGGATGACGCTCAGGTAAGCGCGTCTTGGGCAAGGCGTACACCACCCCAAAAACCCCAACGACCGCTTGAGCCGACTAAATCAATCCACAAGAAGGCAGCTGGTTCTAACGCCACGCAGCACGGAGTCGTCCAGCTTCTGGCCCTCAGCCATGCCCATCAGCACTCCGGCGACAAATGCATCGACGGCATCCTCATGATCAAGCCTGCCGGGAGAAACCACCTGGGCAATACCAGTAGCCGTGCCAAACACAGCGCTCTCTGGAGTCAGAAGCGCCACTGCTTTGGCTCCACGCTGCAGCATTGCCCTAACTGCATGATCTGGCTGATTACAGGCAAGCTCAGGGTCAAGCAACCCAAGGCACGTTGCATTCGAAGTCACAACCAGCGTGGCGGCCGACAATACGCGATCGCTAACCGGCAGCCCCGGGTGGTAGGTGAGCACCGTAGGAACATTTGCCCCTTCACAGATCTCAAGCGCCCTATGAACCACGGCTCCAGCGGGCTCTGTGGTAACACCAACCGCTGCAGCTTCCTTCAATAGCTCAGATCTGCGATTCAGATCATCTACGCCAAGATAATCATTGGCGCCCCGATGAACCACCGTCGTAACCGCGGGCACTGGCGCATCAGCTGCACCCGGATTTGCCATAAGAGTGTTTGAAGATCGTGTAACAAGCCGCACACCGGTAGTGGTAGGTGATGCCTCAACGGCGCTGTCGTCGATACCTAGATCCTCAAGCTCTTCCTTCAGGACATCGGCATGGTAGTCATCACCAATACGGGCGATTAGCTTGACATCGGCCTCAACTGCGCGAAGAGCCATAGCCTGGCTGGCAGCACGCCCACCACAGGCAACATCAAAGCTCTGCGCCTGCGCAAACGTGCCTACGTCCGGCAATCCGTCAACCTCAGCGATGAAGTCGATCGAGATCCAGCCTATGCAAACTATCTGTGCCACCGGCAGGTGATTCCCCCAAACTGCCCATTGCGAACATCAGATGTCTGAATCGATGGAAAAATCGTCCTCAACCGTTGAAAAATCGTCGTATATCGAAGCAGATTCAACTTCCTCCTGTGAATCCTCTATTGCCTGGGACCACGGGTCATCGATATCACCATAATCATCATCCACCAGCTCGGTATCTATCGCGCTCGTCGAAAACAGTCCCGTGCCGCTGACTCTTCCATAGTTTGCAGGAATAGTGTTTGTCGCGTCTCCATCCGTCAGTGCCGACGAAGTGGGCATCCAAATGTCGCCTCCACCAGATAGGCGGTCGAAAAAGCTGTTTCCGTGCATCTGCGCAGCTGTGCTTGCCGAGCCAGAGCTGATCGGTGCCATTCCCTCGTCACGGCCGCCACATCCTGCAAGCAGCGTTGCAGCGATGCAGAGAAGCAGTGCTCGTGTGCAGAATCTTTGAAATCTGGTTACTGGACGCAATTTGAACTCCTTCAGAGAGATCACTTGACTGATTGGGCCTGTGCAAACTGGCTCCCGGGTATCGTCCAAGCCAACACACAAAACGTCGATGACAAAAAGTGTGTCCGTGCGCTGCCACGGTGGTGGCCGATGTGGCCCGAAGCAGATCATTGCCTGGGCCTGAGCTTCGCGCAGCATCCGTATAATCCTCCGGATTCATGAAAAGGCAGGAAAGGATTGGCAATGACAACTAGCGTTGTAACAGGTGGAGCCGGGTTTCTTGGTTCGCATCTTTGCGAGTACCTGATCGAGCGTGGACACAACGTTGTCTGTGTTGACAACCTTGAGACAGGTTCGCTGAAGAACATCAGCCACATCCGTAGCCCGAAGTTCAGGTTCATGAATCACGATGTGATCGAGCACATTGAGATTGATGGGCCGGTCGACTTTGTCTACCACCTCGCGAGCCCAGCAAGCCCCATCGACTACCTGCGCATTCCGCTGCTGACACTCAAAGTCGGGTCTTATGGCACACACAACGCTCTCGGGCTTGCGAAGTTCAAGAGAGCTCGATTCCTGATTGCCTCAACGAGCGAAGTTTATGGCGACCCGCTGCAGCATCCTCAGACCGAGAGCTACTGGGGCAACGTAAACCCTGTTGGCCCGCGTGGCGTGTACGACGAGGCAAAGCGGTATGCCGAAGCCATGACGATGGCATATCACCGGCAGCAAGGCGTAGACACTGCAATCGTTCGTATCTTCAATACCTACGGACCACGCATGAGGGCATTTGACGGTCGCGCGATACCAACCTTTGTACGCCAGGCACTCAACAATGAGCCGATCACGATCTTCGGCAAAGGGGAGCAGACACGAAGCTTCTGCTATGTATCCGACCTG
>CAYTTD010000092.1:0-6702 GCA_964440595.1 uncultured Gaiellales bacterium | reverse complement strand
CCAATGGTCGATAAACAGCTGCCACTGGTGGCTGCCCGTTTGCGGCGGTAAACGCCATCCAATATGCAGGAAGCTGAAACCGGCATTGTCGATTCCGGGCGCCCGCCTGGGTAGCTTCGTTCAGAAGCTTGTAGTCATGCAGCACCAGCTCGCCACCATCGAGCTGGTCGATGCGATCTATCCGGCCGCTAACGATGTGCTTTCCAACTTTCAGGGATGGAAACCGATGGTGTTCCTTTTCTCCAAAACCAACCTCGGCTTCACTCAATCGAATCGTCGCATCATCATAAAATTGTTCTGCGTCCTGCTTCAGCATTTCCATTGTTAACTGATGTGCCTGCACGTAGTGCCATGAGGCGGGGGACGTGTAACTGCCTCCACCCCGCATGTTTGAAAAAAGCCGCCTTCCGATTACTGCCAGGTATTCACTGACCACCTGATCCGAAGGAATTGCTGGCAATTCTGGAATAAAGAATGCCAATGCTTCGTGCACCAGTGTTCCCACTATCTGCCTTGCCGTCTGTGGTTCGACCTCGCTCTCGAGAAAGTGTCGACGGATCAGCCATCTCGCTGGACAGGATGTCCATTCCTCAAGATCGCTGACCGACAACCGTCGACTGGCTTCCCTTTCAACCCAATGGTGACCAGCCGAACCACATAGCCGTTCAGTAGTAGTCATCGGCTCAACACCTGAAACAACTTCCCAAGGCAGCCGTAACTGGGCATCCAACATCTTTACCTGAGACAATCTCCTGTTTCTGATTTCTGTGTGACTGAATATCCGGCGAATCTCATTCCAAAGAGGATGCGCAGCCAGCATCGAACCATTGGAGGTTGCACTCTTGCGAACCAGTGTCAGCTTCGACCAGGATCTGGTAGCAGCTACATAAGACAGATCTCTCATGAGGGCAGGTGCTTCATCCATTTCACCCTCAGTAACTGCGCCGCCCCCGGCCCCATCGTGGAGGTCAAATAGCACGACTCCGTCAAAGCGTGCTGTGCGGACTCTTCCTGCGGTTGCAAAAAGCACAGAGTCGGTGTCGTTCAAGTCGCTTGGTGGAATAGATAGCGTAGACAAAGCAGCGAAGAGACTTCTGACCGAAATATCATCGCCGCTATGTGATTGTTCCAATCGTTCAAGCTCCGCGATGCAACTTGACACCACCCTTGCCTCGGACAGTGACGATGGCGCCAAAGACTGAACCAATTGAAGCACGTCGTCAATGGAATTCCGCCGCCTTCCGGCGCACAGGTCTATCATCCGGGCAATCGCGGGGTACGCCTGAAACTCATCAAACCAGTCATCCTCGAGAGAAGTGCCGGTCTCGCCTCGAGAGGCAATGACAAGTCGTTCGTCCCAACGGTCAAGAAGCTCGCGTGAGACCTGCACCATGTTCGATCGTGCACCAGCAAGAAATTGGCGGTGGTCATTGTTGATGATGCCCTCAATAAGGTCAAGAATGACCCTGCCAACCGGAGTATCACCCAGCATGCGAGAGTACTGAAAGCGGTAAGGAATACCCGCCTTGGCAAACACGCTTTCATATAGCGGACGATCGCTGGTTTGAACCAGTGATACACAAGCAATGCGCCCTGGACTTAGACCGTTGATCTCGATCAGGCTAGCAACCTCTCGAGCAACTTCTTCTGCCTGTTGAAGTGAACCGCAACACTCAACAAATTTTACGTCTGAGCCTTTTGACTCCTTTGGCTTGGTTGTCTCCCACAGATGCCTCTCCAAATCCCTGATCTGGTCGCTGGAAAACTGACTCTCCCCATGAACCTCGGTTGGTGTACCGCCACCATTAAAGTATTCAATCGTAGATCTTCTTCGCTCATGGGCAAGCCTCCCAGGCTCGTATGGCAGTGTTACCAGAGCTTCGCTATACCGGGACACGGCCGAAACCAACAGGCGTTGCACCTCATCAAGGTCTTCGAACCCATAGACAATTAGCGGTTGGTGATCGAATAATCCATCGCTAACCCTTTGTAGACACTCAATCTCGAGTCTGGTTGCGTCGTAAAGGTCATTCAATTCCATCTTCTGATTGAAGGACTTGGCCATTTCAATCCACATCCTGCGCTCACGGTTGGTAAGACCACCTAGGGATGAACAACGGAATTCTGATTCCAGCATCGTGCACGCCGCTAGCGATCGCCGCACATCACAGACACGCCGATAGGCCGTCCGTGCAAATGCGGGATATGCACCATCCTGCGATAACTTCCTGTCTTCGATCAGCCCACTGACGAATAGTTGCGCGGCAACGTCGCTAATGACATCCCTGGTCGGCAATACAACTGATTCAGAAAAGCTTCTGAAAGTACCAATCGATGCCCCAATCAGAACCTCGTGCTCCGATGAGATTTCATCACGCAATCGCTGAGCATCACCGTTAGTGGGAACTACAAGCCACGCACCACCGCCGCCAACGCAACAATTAATAAAATACTTCTTGACATCCCTGATTCGCCCGCTATTGATTGGCCCACATTGCAGTCTTAAACCCATGACTTTTCATTGTGATCAATTGGCCGGTCGCATTCAAGAACTTCAAGAGCGCGAAAACCGGCACGAGTCAACACGAGCGCTGGACGCGCACCCGGGGTTCTAACCAGTAGCCCGCCTTGGATACCCGAGTCAATCAGCTCAATGATCTGCCCAATGCGCCATCCCGACGCAACTTCATACATTTCACAAGCAGGAACCTGATTCTCATCAAGGCCGTGCTGATATCCACCCAGGAGCCGTGCAAGCCGAAGGCGTCCAATCAATGCCGGATATTCGCCAACAAAACGAAGAGCAGCGTGCATAACAACTTCCGCCAGCTCAGACTTTGCACTCCCGATAACTTTCATTGATGCTCCCTGTCGTAGTTTCCGCGAGCAGCACTCGCCTGACAGAGATCATCGCAACGCATCTGTTACAGGTCACTCGCGAAACGTGACAGTTTGGCACCAGAACTGAAACAAAAAAACAGAAGACGAAATTCAACCCGCCATAACAAACCCGAAGACGTCCCTACTTTTTAAAGAAGTCATAATTCTTTGCGATGAAAGACTCCCACTTTTGAGGAACAACATCCTCTGGAAAGATTGCCTCAACAGGGCACTCGGGCTCGCACGCACCACAATCAATACATTCCTCAGGATCAATGTAAAGCTGATCATCACCCTCGTGAATGCAGTCAACCGGGCAGACATCTACACAGGAACGGTCTTTTTCCCCTATGCATGGCTCGGCGATGATGTACGTCATTGTGATCCTTCTCCGCTTTCGATCATTCGGTCTACCACTCTTGCAAAAGACTTTACTACCGCACCTCGGGTGTAAATTCGCGCACAGTAAACGCTTTCACTTGCAATAGTACCGCTCTCAACATGCGGTGCAAACCCGTAGATGAATTTAGGCTCAATTCCCAGGCGGTTAAGGGCACCTGCGCCACTAGAAAATTCCCCCAAATCAACAAGAATGACTCCGCCCTCTGTTGCCCAACTGGCAAAAAGATCATCTGCATCTCTGTGCCGCACAATCTCAACACGCTCGTCAACAAACCGCGATGCCGTCATTAAATCCCTGCATAACAAGTGAATCTTCACGAAATACTTCCTAAATTATTGCGATTGAATATCCGCACCTCCACATTATCGTTGAATCATACGACCGTTCAAGTTCCAACTGAGTGATATCAGGGTAGGACGATTGGCAGAATAAGTCAGGTGGCCGTCGCCTAATGTATTGTTATTTGGCTAGCTGAAAAAATGGAACATGATTCAGGAGAACTCCAAAAATGAATCTTTCGATTAATCGATTTCGCCTGACAACACGGATTTGTGTTGGATTCATAACAGCCCTTGCCATTGCAGCCGCAGTAACTTTGGCCCAGCAGCCGCCGCAAGCCTCCGGTTACTCGGTCAAGATGAATAAAAACACAAAGCTTGACGGTAAGACTGTGATGAGCCCAGCGGCTGAGAGGATCACCACCGTCAAGCCCGACGGCGGCAAGACCATAGGCCCCGGAATCAAGGTCGATCGCAATATTCTGATTCAAAACCGCGCAAAGTCGAAGACGGATTTTACTCTTGATATCGCCCAGGTTGTAGGCAGCAACGCCGAAAACATTGTCGAGGTCAGGAACGGTGTTCGCCAGGGTGCCGCCGCATGGGTTGAACTCGAAAAGACAACAATCACGCTCAAGCCAGGTGAGACTGCCACCATTGGTCTCAAGATCGATATACCAACTACTGTCAAGCCTGGTTCAAAGGCCTTCGCAGTTACGGCGACGCAGGCTCCATCGGCCGAACCTCAGAGCGGTGCGGGCGTGACACCAATCTTCAGACAGGTTGCAATATTCATTCTCGAATTGCCAGGCGATGCGCCTATCAAGGGAAATATCAAGAGAGCCGAGATCACGGACGCCAAAGAGACAGTAAAAACCGGGCAACGATCATCGGCGGGGCCGTTGTTTTCTGACATCGACGGCAAGCCTCGACTCACCCTTACCGTTGAGTACAAGAACGACGGAGAAAGGCTTCTGACTCCGCAGGGCAAAGTTGAGGTAAAAGACCTCTTCGGTCGTGTTGTTGGAAAGTATGAAATCCGCCGGTTTACCGTTTATCCGGAAGGTGAAGCCGGTATTCAGCTAGATATGAGAAAGATTCCGTTCATCGGAATCTTTTCCACCAAGCTGACTCTCGAATCTGACGCAGGGGTCCAGTCACGACAGCTTGGGCGATTCATCATGCTGCCGTGGTGGTCCATGCTGATCATTACCCTGCTCTGGCTCTACTTCACGATTCGCATTGCGCGATGGCGCTCATGGTGGCTCGCTCTGATTCCATTTGCCTTTGGTCCTATTGGACTATTCCTAGTGCGGGATGAGCTTCCGATTTGGGCAAAGATTGCCGGCGGAGTTGTGATGCTATGGCCAATCTGGGAGATCATCCGAGCATTCCGAGAACGTGATATCAGACGTGAAATTCGCGAGGAGATAATGAACGAAGGTGCCACCGAAAACGCAGATCAGGGTGGCTATGCCGACGAGGCAGATGTCGATGAATTCGACGACTTCGACGAGTAGACACCCTTATCGGTCGAGCTCGATATCCACTAGTCGCGCTAACGCGTCTCGATCCACAGGACCATCAATTCTGGCGGAAATTCTTCCGTCCCGCCCAACGATGTAGGTCTCGGGAAATCCGTTCACGCTCCATGCGTCGCGCTGGCTCAAAGTAGCCACGACAATTGGATACGTAACTTCAAACTTTTTCAAAAAACTTCGGGCATCCGCGGTCGTATCTTCGCCCTTCGGATTCACCCCTACGACCGTAACACCATCGCCGCGCCTGTCCTCATAAAAGCTCTGAAGCATAGGTGTTTCCTCTCGGCATGGCCCACACCAGGAAGCCCAGAAATTGACGACCAGCACATCTCGTTGTGGCACGTCATCTGTGCCAGGCCCCTCCCATCCTTCCAAGTTGGTAGAGGGGATTTCGGGCGCCGCAGGCCGGTCACCCTTTGCCAGCGCCTTGCGTATCTTTCCGCCATCTTCAACCGTATCAACGCGTCGAATCACAGCTACGAGGAACGCCAGAACAACGACGATGGTCAAAAACCATGCAAGCCATGCAACGGCCTTTCGACGTCCGCTGTCGTTACCAGTCACATTTCGCCCTTTCTGACAAAGTCAATGATCATCTGATCGGTCATCCACTCTACTGGCGCTCGGTCGTCTGTCAATACAACTCCCTGGCCCCTTGGGGCATCTACCAGTTGACTGGCGAACCTCTCCATAATCGCACGAACATCACTTTCGAGCCCGCGATCGCTGCTTCCTTTGTCGTCAACTGGAGGTGCATCCGAGTCTATTCCAGCCAACGTACCGGAAATACGACCACGAATTTTTCCGGCAATCTCGCTGCATGAGGTATCGCGGTTCTTTGAAGCCAGGAGGATGTCATTGTAGGTCTCGGCAGGATACACACAAAGCACCGGATAAACCTCCCGCATCGTACGAGATATTGATTCCAGGATCCGATCATCATCTGGTGCACTTCCAACGTTGATGGCAACGACTCCGTGGTCGTTGAGGTGCATGGACGTCAACGAAAAGAACTCCTGCGTAGTGAGGTAGAAGGGAATGTATGGCTGCCGATATGCATCCACTAGCATCAAATCCCACTTCTTATTTCCCGCGCCTTGAAGAAATGGCCTGCCATCAGCCGTATGAACGTCGATGTTCTCGCTGGGCATCTGGAAGAGATCCTGGCCGGCTTCGGTCACCACTCCGTCAATCTCGACTCCATCAATTCTAACTCTGGGATGCACCTTTCGGTATGCCCTTGCTGCAGTTCCCGCAGCGTTTCCGATGATAAGAAAACTTTTTGCCTCGCCATCACCAACGGCCGCGGGCAGGACCAAAAAATGATCCCAGATGTTATCCGTAATCACTGTCTTGGGATCCCAGATCGAGTGCACGGACCAGCCCTCATTCAGGTGAAGCAACCTTCGACCATCCTGCCTCTTTACAACCTGTACATACTGGTAGGCAGAGTCCTTTTCGAATACCACCTTTCCTTCAGCGGAGGCCTTCACGACCCCCGTTGGCAGCGCCATGGCAATTGCAACCAGGAGTGCAGCCCCAAGACTCCATGTTCTTGACCTGCCTTTGAGACATACAGCTGAAAGGATCACCAGACCCA
>CAYTTD010000091.1:0-6733 GCA_964440595.1 uncultured Gaiellales bacterium | reverse complement strand
CAGAATTTCTTCCAGCTGCCTTCTTCATCAAAAAGGGCTCTCAGAATCGGTCCGTATATGGATGCATCGCACTCATTGAGCCAACCTTCCAAAACTCCAACACGCTCGGTGTGCCTGTCAACATCCAGACCTGACAGACGAAGCAGATCATCGTCGGTCATCTCCACCTTGTTGAACGAATTGACCACCACACTTATTGACCCGTTAAAGGTCGAAATCCTCAGACGCGCATCGATGGCTCCAGCGGAGGCCAACTTGTCAAGAGAAGCCGCATCAAAGCTTCGGGCAGTCAGACTACCGCTGCCATCACGAAGCTCGACGGTGGCAAACTTTCCATTGCGACCATCCTTCGTCGTGAACGACGCCACGGCGAATTGCCCGTCAGCGTTGAAATCCTGCCCACTGTTGGCAGAGTACTTTTGCCGAATCTCCTCAATGCTGGTCATTAATTTCCTTCTCAAAACCAAAATTTTTACAGTAACCTCAGTGTAGTCCGAGTACCGGACGCCCGGCTCAATGCTGTTCACACCCCCGTTGACCCGGTAAAGTATCAATAACGCCCGAGTGACCGAACCGGCTCAGCACCCCAAATCCCGAAAGGTTTTTTCGCCAAAAATGACAAAGTCGCAGACCCCCATTAAAACCAGCGATCAGTTCATCATCGAGGGTGGATACCCAATCTCAGGCACCATTGCAGCCCAGGGCAACAAGAACGCGGCACTTCCCATAATCGCGGCGGCACTCCTGGGCAAGTCACCGGTAACACTCCACAATGTGCCGTACATCATTGACGTCATCCTCCTGCTTGAATTACTGGAGTCGATGGGTGTGAATGTAACGCGCCTCGACACGAACACATGGCAGATCGATGCCTCCACTTCTCTTGACCCAACCAACCTCGACCCTGACCTTTGTCTAAGGATCCGCGGCTCACTGCTTGTTGCCGGCCCCCTCGTTGCCCGTTGTGGTGAGGTATTCATCCCTGAACCAGGTGGTGACGTAATTGGCCGTCGGCGAGTTGACACACATGTTCTGGCGCTCGAGGCCTTGGGAGTGAAGCACGAGTTTGACGGTGGATACAGGTTCACATCGCCCGGACGCCTAACTGGCGCCGACATTCATCTCGATGAACCAAGTGTCACCGGTACAGAGAATGCGATCATGGCTGCAGTTACTGCCACTGGTCGCACTATTATCGACAATGCGGCTTGTGAACCTCACGTTCAGGATCTATGCAACTTTCTTGTGTCGATGGGCGCCAGGATCGAGGGCATCGGTTCAAACGTTTTACACATCGAGGGTGTTGAAACTCTCGATGGCACTGAGTGGCACATCCAGCCAGACCACATTGAGGTTGGCAGCTTCATTGGCCTCGCTGCTGTTACCGGTGGTGAGCTGGTCATTGAGAAGGCTGGCACTGCGTCGCAGCTTCGCCCTGTGTTGAAAGGATTCAATCGCCTTGGCGTGACCGTGGAGATGCTGGGTGAAAACGCCGTTCGCATTCCGCCAGAGCAGAGGCTGGTTATCAATAACGATATTGGTACGCACATACCCAAGGTTGAAGATGGCCCATGGCCTCAGTTCCCCGCCGACCTAACTTCAATCGCTGTGACTGTTGCAACCCAGAGTGACGGTACCGTGATGATCTTCGAGAAGATGTTTGAGAACCGCCTGGTGTTCACCGACAAGCTCGTGGCCATGGGAGCAAGGATTGTTCTGTGTGACCCTCATCGGGCAGTTGTCAGCGGCCCATGCCGCCTGCGCGGCGCAAGGTTTGCCAGCCCAGACATTCGAGCCGGCATGGCGCTGATTGTTGCAGCACTTGCGGCAGATGGCACTTCAACGATCGACAACATCCTCCAGGTAGATCGAGGTTACGAGAATATCGACGAGCGTTTACGCTCACTTGGCGCTCGTATCGAGAGGTACTCCTGACGTGCTGCAGTTGAGCGAAGAACTCAACGAGGCACAACTTGAAGCAGTCAAGCATGCTGATGGTCCGCTGCTCGTCGTGGCAGGCGCCGGCTCAGGCAAGACAAGGGTTCTCACCTACCGCATCGCGCGTCTGATTACCGGTGGGCTTGTTGAAGGAGACGAGCTGCCAAGGGCGCGGCCCGATCAGATACTGGCAATCACGTTCACCAACAAGGCTGCCGCAGAGATGCGGGAGAGAGTTGCAACGATCGTTGGGCCACAGGCTCGCGGAATGTGGCTGATGACATTTCACGCCGCCTGCGGGCGAATCCTTCGACAGGAGGCTGAGCGCATTGGCTACCCAACGGCATTCTCGATATTTGATCAGGATGCTCAGCTGCGCATCGTAAAACGCGCCATGGAGGATCTTGATCTTGATCCGAAGAGGTTTTCGCCCTCATCAGTTCACCACCACATTTCGGGAGCAAAGAACCGCCTGGTAGGCGCAGCAGAGTTCCGCGCACACGCAGAGTCGTTTCTTGAAGAGACCATTGCCGACATATACGAACGCTACGACCAGAAGCTGAATGAGAATGGCGCAATGGACTTCGACGACATGCTGATGAAGACGGTTGAGTTGCTTGACGCAAACGAGGACGTACGGACCAAGTGGCAGGATCGGTTCAAGTACATTCTCGTTGACGAGTATCAGGATACGAACCACGCACAGTATCGCCTCCTGCAAATCCTCTCTGCGACCCACCGCAACATCTGCTGCGTGGGGGATGCTGACCAGTCAATCTACTCGTGGCGCGGCGCCGACATTCGTAACATCACGTCGTTTGAGGAGGATTTTCCCGACGCGAACACCGTGGTGCTTGACCTGAACTATCGCTCAACCAGCAACATCCTTGATGCGGCTAACGCAGTGGTGTCGAACAACCTCAAGCGCATTCCCAAGGACCTCAAGTCAGTGCGCGAGGCGGGCGAGCGCGTTCGAGTGCGAGAGGTTGAGGACGAAGACATTGAGGCCAGGCTCATTGCTGCTGAGATCGCCAAGCACACTGAGAATGGTTGCTCGCCAAGCGAGATCGCCGTGTTTTATCGCACGAATGCGCAGTCGCGAAAGCTGGAAGACATACTGGTCAAGAACGGAATTCGTTATCAGATTGTCGGCGGCACTAGGTTTTATGAGCGAGCCGAAATCAAGGATGTACTGGCGTACCTTACGACTGCTACAAACCCCGCTGACACCGTTGCACTGACGCGGATCATCAACACCCCCAAGCGCGGCATCGGAGCCACAAGTCTGGCAAAAGTCCAGCTTCACAGCGCGGTAAACGGCTTGTCACTTCGTGATGCCGTTGCCTCCCCACACATGGTCGCGGGGCTGTCAAAGTCGGCTGCCTCAAAGATCGCTGACTTCAGCGCGATGCTGGATGCCATAGCGGCCGATGCTGATTCCACCAACAGCGTCACCCGCATCATCGAAGAGGTGTACGAGCGAACTGGTCTCGTCGAGGCACTCAAAAACGAGGGAACAGTCGAGGCTGAAGGCAGAATCGAAAACCTTGGCGAATTGATAAACGCTGCGAAGGAATTTGATACACGCACTTCAGGGGCGGGCCTTCCACAGTTTCTGCAGGAGGTAACGCTGCAGTCTGATGCTGACACCATCGAGGATGAAGCGTCGCTCGTGACGCTGATGACCGTGCACAACGCCAAGGGACTCGAGTACAACGTCGTGTACATGATCGGGATGGACGAAGGTCTGTTTCCGCACAGCCGAAGCATTGAAGATGGCGACATAGAGGAAGAGAGGCGCCTCTGCTATGTCGGAATCACCCGCGCACGCGACGAGTTGACTCTTGTTCATGCAAACAGCAGGAGCGTGTTTGGCAGACGAATGTGGAATTCACCTTCGAGGTTTATTGAGGAGCTGCCGCAGGACGAGATCAGCAGAGTCTCGAATGTGTCATCAGTTGCACGAGGTAGCGGCAGCATGAATTCCTGGAACCAGACGGGGCGCAGAACCGGATCATCGAGCCACTCATTTGGCATGCAGGGAATTGACATCACAGTTGCAGGTTCAGGAGGCACGAGCACAGGCATCCGCCCAAAAGCTCGCTCGTCTTCAGAGATTCCTGATCTCTCGGTTGGCGACAACGTGCGCCACGCAAAGTTTGGTGAGGGTGTTGTGACGGGTATCGAGGGCAGCGACCTCGTTGTGGTGCGCTTCAGCAATCCGGTTGCTGAGCGCCGCCTCGCGCTTTCGTACGCGCCCCTCGAACGCGTTGACCGCTAGCCAGACAGCTAATCGCACACACCTGAGAGCTAAGTTCTCCACCGTCTGAGCAGCAGCGTTTCACCCCACCTGCTCTCGTTGTCACCCCAACAGCAGGAAGCCTCGAGCGGCCTCGTATGCAGCATGGCTTAGGTGGTACATTGCGAAGTGATTCGGACCAAAGTTGATGCCGAGGAACTTCTTGTTGATTGGGTAGTTCTTCGCGCCCGCCAACGGACCAGACTTACCGGTCACGAACAGGTCATACCCTGCGGCGTACACTGAGGCATAGCGCACGGGCCCACTCTTTCTGATTGCCGCGTCGCTACGGTCGAGCATTCGAAGCAGTGCGCTGCCAGTCATCAGTTGCGCTGCAGACTCGGGTATTGCCTCCCCAAGAAGCGGAATCGCCTTGATCGCATCATGCAGAGGTCCGAGCGGAACTCCACCATTCGGGGTGGCAAGAGTGATGAGCTGGTCAACGTCATTCACCCGCCCGTAGTGAGCAACGGTCATCCGAGCAAGCAGGCCTCCCTCTGAGAACCCAATCAGATCGACCTTGCTTGCCCCCGTCTTTGCCTTCACCTGTGCGATGAACTCTGAGACGTATTGGGCAGACTCATACATGTCGCCCAGCCCTCGCGTCGGCAGTTCGATTACGTGAACGTCGAAACCGTCAAGTTCAAGCGACTTCTTCCACTCGCTCCAACCGGCTGCGCTATTGGCAAATCCTCCGATGAGAATCACAGGATCACGGCGATTCTTACCCTGGCCAGGCCGACGGGACGACTCCGAACCCAGAGGCGCTCCGAGTCGATCAGGCACGGGCCATGCAATCTCAAGGGCGCGCAACCCCCAGACCAAGGCAGTATCAACAGCTGAACCAATAACGGACAAAGTACAGCGAAGTATTCCCTGCTCTTCCCCAATTAATTACTTGTAAACGAAAGAAGTGGCAAGCGGGTGGTACCAACCAGACCGCCTCGCCAACAATTCACGATAGAATCCGTGACCGTCGTGCGGAGTCTTGCCCTTTTCAAACATCCTCGTAGAGCTGCGGAGTGGACCCGCGAAGCATTGGCAAGAGCACCATGGGTTGGCACAACCGTTGCCACGTCACTTGCATTTCTACTGGTTACACTCGCAGTTTCATGGCACATTACGATCCCGATACGCGATCCTGAGGGCACACTTCTTGGCAAGCGAATCGTTCTGCCGTTCCTGTTCATGGGCCTGTTTTTTGGCTTTGATGTCTTGATCCGTGGTTACCGAACAGCAAAGACCGAAGAAGCCTCCATCATGAGGTCTGTGGTCAAGACCTTTCTAGATCGATGGTGGTGGCGTCGAATCGTTCTGGCACTCGTCGGCTTTGCCAGCTTTCACCTCTCATACCTTTGTTACCGCAATCTAAAGAGCTTTGTCTCTGTTTTTAACTACCAGTCATACGATCCTGAACTGCTTGTGCTTGACCGGTTCATGACAGGTGGACACCCTCCCGCATTGCTTCTGCACGATTTGATGCCACCTGATGGTTGGGCACACGTGCTGTCAACCATCTACCTTGCCTTCATTCCCTGGGTACCCATCAGCGTAGCCGCGGCCCTCACGTTTTCTCAGCGACTGCGAGACGGATACATATTCGTTGCCGCCAGCATCTGGTGCTGGGTCCTTGGCACGGTGTCGTACTATCTGATCCCATCACTTGGTCCCTTTGAATCTGCACAGTGGCAATTTGCGAGGCTTCCCGAGACGGGTGTCACACAGGTGCAGGATTCGCTGGTCAATCAGCGACTGTTGCTTCATGCAGATCCGATCGGGTGGGAGGGAGTTGCAAGCATCGGAGGCTTCGCCAGCCTCCACGTTGGAATCGTATTCATGGCATACCTGGTGATGCGTTATCTAGGCCACAAAAAGCTAGCCTGGGCAACGATGGCGGCACTCGTACCAACAGTTCTGGCAACTATCTACTTTGGCTGGCACTTCATCGTTGACGACATTGCCGGATTCTTTATTGGTTGGGCGTCATGCCGGCTGGCGATCTGGACAGTCGCCCCTCATGTGTCATGGCTGCGCGAACGTGCTGGTGGCAGACCATCAGAAAAATTCGGCCGGAGAGCCGATGACCACGTGGAGGCAGTGCGTGCTCGAAGTCACGTCACCCTTTGATGGTGCAGTAGTTGGCGAGGTTCAGGAGTCGAGCGTTGCCGACGCGATCGCGGCGGTTAGGCGCGCCCACGAAGTAGTCGCGAAGAAAACCTATCTTGCACCGTGGCAAAGAGCTGAGATTCTCGAGCGCGTCGTCGCATTGATTGAAGAGAACAGGCAGGATCTTGCCAACACAATCATGCTTGAGGCGGGCAAGCCCATCACAGCATCGCTCGCAGAGGTCGACCGCGCGGTCGACACAATGCGATTCAGCGCAGTCGAAGCAAGGTCACGAGTTGACAGCGGCGAGGTGATCCCAATCGGATCAACGTTGATGGGCGAGCGGCACCTTGCGTTCACCGAAAATCGCCCGATTGGTGTGGTTGCCGC
>CAYTTD010000090.1:0-6733 GCA_964440595.1 uncultured Gaiellales bacterium | reverse complement strand
GCGTCGTATGTTGCAAGCCCCAATTGCCAATCGAAGAAAGGAAAACGATCATGCTCGTCCCATTCAAAACAATAACTCGAGGAGCCCCTCCTGCTGGCAAGCTCACATCGGGCAAGCTCTTCAACGAGAGCTCGCTACGAACAAACGTGTTCAATCACACGATAGGCAGAGTCGGTTTGCTGAATAAAGGCTTCCCAGCATCGCTTGTTACTTTGGTAGCGGGGACCCCTCTTCCTGGTAGCTGGAAGTCTGCGCATGATGCGGCGGAGGCAGTGCGCAAGCTTACGGTTGGTGAAAGTGCTGCGGCTGCCATCCTCAAAGTGGGGGATGAGTTCAAAGCAGTGAGCCTGCTTGACTACGACAGGTCATTGTTTTCTGACCGAGCAGGTAACTTTCACGAGACTCACTCATATGTTCCGGCAGACCTCGAGTCAAACCAAGGATACGAATTCGGCTTCACCGTTTCGGATGCTTCGTCACTCGCATACGTGGTTGACGGAAACATAACGCTTGCGGGGCCGCAGCTTTTTGGTCATCCGACCACACTGCCTGGCGGTGGCGAATAGCAAACGCCGACCTTTATCCCTGCGCTACGACCAGCTTCTACATCCGAGCCGTCGCGGAGTCAGATTCAGTGCCATTCTTCTCTCGAGCCCAGAAAATTGGCCCTTACACAATACCGTCCTAGGGCGTTTGCACAACCGGCGGATTCACCGACGCAACTACCACCGGCACGACAGGAGTCGGAGAAGCAGGGGCTGGTGGAGGGGGCGCAGCGCAGGCATGTGTTCGCTGTCGCAGCTTACGATGCTGCCGATAATGTGGGCCGCAAATCCAAGTCTCTGACAGTGAAGCGCTGAAGCTATTGGTATCTGATGTTTTGCAGAGCCCGACCAATTTGCCCAATCGGTTCGACATCGTCAATCGCGCCAGCGATACTTCAATCAATGTCCCCTGGTCCAAACAAAACTTTGTCGCCCAGCATGCGCTTGAGCGCTCGGTTGTTCATCCTGCTTGGGTTTGCTGGCTCGGTGATGGCAGACCCTGTGTCGTCGGTCGCCTACTCGATTGAGTCAGGCTTGCGGCATCTCGAAGGAGATCCGACTCTGCTTGGGCTGACAATGGCGACTGTCCTTGTGATCATAGGTGTTGTCACCGCAAACTACTGGCAGGTGATCGGCCTGTTTCCTGACGGCGGCGGATCTGCGGAGGCGGCGGGTGCGGTGCTAGGCACCGGCTGGGTGTTCGTGCCGTTCGGAGCGCTGGTAGTCGACTTTTTGTTGACCATCGCAATTTCCGTAAGCGCGGCGGCTAGTGCCATAGTTGCGTTCGTTCCGGCGTTAGAACACTTTCGGGTCGGAGTTGCTTGCGCCCTATTGGCTTTCGTGACCACTCTGGTTCTTTCTGGTGCGCGTGGCCGGCTTGTGCTCGCAGGTATGACGGCCCTGTTCGTCGGTGGAGTGGTACACGTTGTGTTTGCTGGTGTTTCGCTTCCGCTGTTTGGAGGCTCCGCCGCGTCGGCGCTGGCTGCAGATCCCGGAGGCTCGGTGTGGCACCTTCTGTTTGCGGTATCTGCGTCGATGGCCCTGGCCACCGGTGTTGAGGCGCCGGCTTCCTCGATTGCAGAGCTCGACACGCTAACCGTTAGTGGTCGCATTCGCGCTGGGAGAACCACGCTACTGGTGACGGTTATCGTTGTCGTAGTCGCGACAATCGGCTTGACAATGTTGGTCTTGCAGCAGGATGCAGGGATTCCTCCCAAGGGGCAGACTCTTATTTCGCATGTTGTTCGTCAGGCGATCGGTGATGGTCTTGTGTTTGATTCATTTCAGTTCGTGACGTGTCTTTTGCTTCTGGCGGCCGCAAGCTCGTCGCTGCAGGCTGGCCCCGGGCTGACGAAGGCTCTTTCTCTCGGCGGAGTTGGGCATACGAAGCCGTTGCTGCCGTCGGCATTCGCGCGCAGCGTGCATGGCGGCGTTCCGTGGATTGGAGTTGGGGTGTTCGCACTCGTCTCAGCCGCACTCGTCGTTGCAGTCGGCGCGGCAGAGCAGCAATTAGTCCAGTTCTACGCCGTCGCAGTGTTCGTGGCGTTCGCATTCGGTTTGGCAGCTATGATGCGTCACAATCTTCGTGAACGGCGCACAGCATTGCTAATAGTCAATTCCTTCGGTCTTCTCGCCGTAGGCACCGTGCTCGCGGTAAACCTGTTGCGTGGATGGCCGCTCCTGGCTGTACTAGCTTCAATAGCCATCGCCATACCCCTCTGGGATCGTTGGCGGCGCAGCGGTCGTCCGAAGCTCTCACTCGCGGCACATGCGCAACCTTGATCCTGGGCGACCATCAGTTTTTGAATCCACGTTGCTCCACGCCTTCCATGCCGCTGATGGTGAAACATCTACAACATTTACTCCACTTCGAACACCCATCACCTTGCGAACGATTCTCGCTTGTTATACCCACGGGGAATTCAAGCGATACCACGCATGGGAATCACGTCGCCGGAGGCAGTTCGTCAGGCGGCGACATCTGTGATGCCCACTTCGAATGATGGTGTTCAGCGAACTCTCTATCGATATCTCCGTAGACCATGCCGCGTAGCGCCATCCTCGTGGTCGGATGTATCACTGCGAGGTATATGTGACCTGCAACCAACGCGGTAAGAAACACCGAGAAGATGTCGTGAATTGGCACCGTACCCATGAACCGCCACGCGGTGTTGCGCTCGCCATACCAGAGCAGAAATCCTGTCAGGTAAACAATGAACATGCCGCCCGATAGCAGCGTGGTATTGAGTTTCTGTCCAGCATTTAGACGACCCTGCGGCGCCGGTGAAATCTTCGCAAGTTGTCGAATGGGGCCAGCCTTGATCCACGCTACATCGTCGCGATCGAAGTACTGCACTTCGCGCACGGAAGCGAACACTGCGCGGCGGTTTCCAAGTAGCGGAATTACGACTGTCGCGACGCCCATCGTGATCGCTGACCACAGGTGCGCGTCTTTGGCTGTCTGGCGGTTCATGAACTGTGCGAAGAAGGTGAAGTACAGCGCCAGACCGGTGCCAAGCATGATGAAAAACGCAATCGCGATGGTCCAGTGAAGCAGTCGTTCGGTGCGAGTGAATCGCGGAATACGCGTTGGAGTGGCTTTCCTGGTATCAGGTCTTGATGCCATTGGAGTTCCCCACAAAGGCATCGGCATCGTAGCCGCGTTGTTCCCAGTATCCAAGCATCATCTTTTCGTCGAACCGCAGCTCCTTAACCCACTTCACGCCCTTGTATCCGTACATCTCCGGGAGCACCATACGCAACGGTGATCCGTGCTCTCGTTTTAGTGGTTCGCCATCCATCTTGTGTGCCAGCACGTTATCTTTGTGAAGAAACTGCTCGATCGTCACCTGATCGACATACGGTTTTTCCATCGAAAACATACGAACGAATTTTGCCTTCTTTGTTGGCTTCACTCGTTCTATGATCTCCTGCGGCAGGATGCCTTCCCACTTTACGTCCATGACTGACCACCCGGTTACGCAGTGGAAGTCAGAAGTCTTCTTCACTGTTGGCAGCGCGAGCACGTCATCCCACGAGAGTTCTAGTGGGTTCTCAACCTCACCAGTGATCTTGAGCTTAAACGTGGCGGGGTTGAACCTCGGCATCGGCGTTTGCACGGAGTAGATTCGCCAGGCTCCCCCTGATTTCACTGACTCTGTAACGCGTGAAACTGTACGGGTAATTCCGTTCGAACGCGACAGAAGAAAGAGCCCGCCAATTCCGGTGGCGACAGTAGCCATGAACACGCGTCTGCCTATGGGGCGTTCCCAGTGCGAGACTTCTGTCGGATGTTCTTCAGGCGACATCGCGCGAATCGTAACAAAGCGGTTACCAGTCGGAAGTCCAAAGTTGCCGATTCATGTTGTTTGTGCAAGGTCGAGATGTTCCGTCGTAGCGATTCCATCCACGCCGGCCATGATCAAACATGTACAACATTTACTCCACTTGGAACAGTAACCGAGCTACGGGCCACTGAATGACCCGCAGCAATGCGTCACAATTACAAGTGGAGGCGGCGGGAATCGAACCACTTCAATTGGTGACCATGAGGTACTTTGTGTGACTTCAAGTGCCGAGCATTGGCTCAGGCATTGGAATTCGGTGAGGGTATGTCGCGTGGCGCGACATCAGGTAACAATGCTGACGGTGCTCCCTGACGGTGCTCCATGGTGCCCCGTGTTACCTCATGCCTACAGTACAATCGGTCGATGATTGTCTGCCAAAATTGCAAGGTCGGCCGATGCGCGGTCACATCTACAACGAAGTCGACCACGACCCTCACATGCGCTCGTTGCGCAAGCGAGCGAGTTGTGGCGCGCGGCCCCGTATTCTTCGTGGGGGGCCCGAGCGGAAGCGGCAAAACCACGACAATGCATCACTCGATGCAGCGCGTGCAGTCTGTGGTCCACCTCGATGCCGACCTGCTGTACGGCCTCAACGATGCGTTCGAGTCGCCCGAAGACGACTACGCCACCCTGTCGTCAATACGCCTCCACTTCGCGTGGTCGTTGATGCAATCTGGGCGCCCGGTCGTCCTGTGGGGCGCGGGTACCCCAGAACAGTCACTGACCAGACCAGAGTGCGAGTTGTTCAGCGGACTGCATTTTATGTCGTTGGTGTGCACTGACGAGGCCCTGCTCCAACGATTGCACGGGCGGCATGACTTTGACCGATACAGCGACGAGTTCATCGAACGCACTCTCGACTACTTGCACTACCTGCGTGACCCTAACCGGAACAAGCATTCGGAGCTGCTCGACACATCACTGCTCACCGCGGCGCAGGTGAGTGACGCTATCGGCGTTTGGGTGGACGCACACGTCAAACAGTGACGGTGCTCCGGAACGGCGCTCCGCTTACCGCGTTGTCGCGACGGCAAAATGCCGGTGACGGCGCCCTCCTCCGGGCATGTCGTTACCATGAGTACGTGACGTTCTCACCAACAACCACTCTCGAGTCACTCGCCGTGGCGAGGAGGGTCAACGTCACTGGCAATGCCGGTGTCGGTAAAAGCACCTTGGCTCGCGCTCTCGGGCCTGCGCTGGGCCTGCCGGTCGTGCACCTTGACCATTTCATTTGGAAGCCGGGATGGAAAAAGGTCGACGAGTCGAGTCGTTACCACTCGATTTCGACCGCCGCGACCGAACCAGCTTGGGTCATAGATGGAGTCAGTGCTGAGGTGAGACAGAATGCCGACGCGGTCGTATTCATCGACTTGTCCACCCGAACAGCGGTCTACCGAGTGCTTCGCCGAGCAGCAAGTCTCAGATCCAAGAGCCGGCCAGAATTGGGTGAAGGGTTTCCCGAATGGCGAGCCCTCCGTCCTGCGTTTCGGTTGGCGAGCAGGTTCAACCGTTACATCCGCCCAGGCATCGTAAATGACCTCGAATCGGCTTCGCTGGTAATCCACCTCACCTCGCCGGCTCATGTCCGAAGCCTGCTCCGAGCGGTTCAACAGCGCGCTTCCGACTAATCACGGGCGCGCAGCGCCTCGTGCGAACATGCTCTCGGAATCGAGACCCGCCGCGTTGTTAATGCTCAAACATCTACAACATTTACTCCACTTGGAATTGCAAGCAGTGCAAGAGTCATGAGGTGGAACAGTAGCGGAGCTACGGGCCACTGAATGACCCGCAGCAATGCGCCACAATTACAAGTGGAGGCGGCGGGAATCGAAGCAGTGCAGAGCGTTACTTCGTATTACCTCGTGTGACCGAAAGTGCCTTACATGCAAGGAATCAGTGCTCGTGTGTCGTCTGTCGCGACACTCGGTATCAATCCTGACGGTGCTCCCAAACGGTGCTCCACCGTCCCGTGTGTTACCTACAATGCAGCAAGCGCTTCGTCGGCCTTTGAAACAAGCGTTGCCTTCCTACTCTCAAACAGTTTGCCATATCGATCTAGCGTAGTCTGAATGGACTTGTGACCGAGCCACAGCGTTAGTTCTGCCTCACCGATGCCTGACTGAATAAGGATGCTGGCGTATGTATCGCGCAGCTCATGTAGGTCGAAGTTGATGCCACACTTTTCGCGAATCTTCGGCAGTCGTTGGTTGTACCAGTTGTTCTCGCCAAGCGGCTTGCCCTTGCTCGTCGGAAACACGAGATCGATGTTCGGTGAATGCTGTCGCCACAACTTCAGTGCGTCTCTCCCTGGGCGCAAGATCGGCACGATGCGATGCTCGTCGCTCTTTGTTGCTTTGGTGCTCTTGTCCAGGTCGAGGCTGCGGGTAAGGCATATCTGCCCCTTGGTCATGTCGATGTCAGCCCATCGCAACGCGCGCAGTTCAGACCAACGGAGTCCGGAGTACGCCGCCAACGCAATCAACGTGGCTTCGCGAAGAAACTCGCATCCGTCCACCATCGTCTGAACCTCGGTCGGCGTGTACGGATTTGCCGGCTTTGGCTTCGGCGTGTTCATGCGACTGCTTTTGAGAATGTCCGTATTGGCACATAGCCCTTCACCACGCCCCCAACCGACCATAGCCTTGACCATGTCCATAGTCTTGTTTACCGTGCGTGCGCCAGTGGGCAACGCAAGCATCCATAGCTTCCACTCACGCATGACCAAGGGCGTTACCTTTGACACCTGTTTTGCGCCAAGCCAAGGACGTACACGCTTCTCATAGTTGCAGCGATAGTCTTTCTGCGTTCGCAACTGAAGAGTCGATACGTTTTCAATGAACC
>CAYTTD010000089.1:0-6754 GCA_964440595.1 uncultured Gaiellales bacterium | reverse complement strand
AGACCACCAATTCACCATATGAACTTGCCTAATATGTAATGGAGCAGCAAAAAGGAATCCCCGATGATTACTCGCTCAGCAGATGAGTGCGATATATCACGCTCGTGCCACAGTGGAATGTTTTGAAGGGCCACGCTTGCGTTGCCTCGTATGACACGTGCCAGACCACAGATGCGCTCCGAGATGATCGGATTTCGTTTGTGGGGCATCGCGGATGAACCCTTTTGCCCTACAGCAAATGGCTCAGATACTTCTCCAACCTCTGCGCGTTGCAGGTGTCGCACTTCCGTCGCAAATCTCTCAAGTGATGATGCACACAACGCAAGCGTGCATAGAAGGTGGGCGTAACGGTCTCGCTGAACAATCTGAGTGGCACCAACTTCAACCTCAAGGCCAAGTTCGTCCATTGCAGATCTTTCTACTTTTGACGAAACCCCGGAATAGGTGCCAACCGCACCTGAAAGTTTCCCTACCCTCATGTCTTCAAGTGCCGCCGCAATGCGCGTGGCATTTCGTTCAAGCTCATGAACCCACGTCGAGAGCTTTCCACCAAATGAGATTACCTCCGCAGGCATACCGTGAGTCCGTCCTAGCATGCGTGTGTCAGCATGTTCAGTCATCCTGGCCCGAACTGCTTCCACCGCTCTTTGAAGTTCATTCGACAGGATCTCACCGGCTTCCCTGATTATCAGCGCATTTCCGGTATCTACAACATCAGACGAGGTCAATCCCCAATGCAACCACGCAGCACATTCAGGCGCAGACGCGCCGAGCACATCAACAAATGCCGCCAGATCATGGTGAATCTCTGCTTCACGCTCAGCTACCGCCACGGGGTCAACTGGCGGCGCGTTTTCCAACGCTTTCAGTGCGGACTCGGGCACGACGCCGTCATCAACAAGTGCTGCCATCGCGGCAGTCTCAACCTTTGTCCAGGCTGCCAATTTGTTCTTTTCCGAGAACACCGATGCCATCTCTGGGCGCGAGTATCGTGCGATCATTGGTTAGTCCTTTCTTCAGCTGCACTGTATTCTGACGCAATGCCTCGTCGTCAGCCACGTGGCGGCAGCGGCAGGGCATTCAGAACGCGCGACGCATAGATCGCTGCATTGCGCATGCCTCCTACAGCCATGCAAGCAACAGGCATTCCAGATGGTGCCTGAGCGGTGGTCATCAATGTATCTAGCCCACCAAGCGGACCATGCGCCAGAGGAACGCCGATGACGGGCAGATCCGAGTGCGCTGCCACCATTGCGGGCAAGCTCGGCACGTCACCCGCTGTAGCGATAAACACCCTTACGCCACGCATAGCGGCACGCTGGACAAATCCAACCAAAGCGTTTGCATCCCGCGTGGGAGAAAGTTCGTGGGTTTCACTGTCAATGCCACGCGTTCTCAGCTCACGTTCTGCATCTTCGGCTCGAACACCCTCTTCTCTGGATGCAACGATGATGGCAACTGGTGGCGCAGCTTCTCCAAAATCCTCAAATACCGCTTCAACCTGAGGTTCTACTTCGGCGATCTTCTCGCCGTGAGACTGGGCTCCACCCCTAACAAACCTGCCACCGGATCCCATTTGAATTCTCGCTAAGCCATTATTCCGGCTGTTGATGCAATGTCTGTGCGCATATGCTTGCCGTCAAAAGTAATCATTGACGCAGCCTCTGACGCTTTCTCAGCAGCCTGCTCCACTGTGTCAGCAGTGGCTGTGACTGTCAGAACGCGACCACCTGCAGCTGCGTAACCTCGAGCTTTTCCTTTGCCGGTTGTCACTACGTCACCAAAGAATATCTCGACACCATCGACTTCTGATGCATCAGCCAATCCACCAATAGCGCGAGGAGCATCGATCAAGTCATCCTGTTGAGGATATGTATCAAGCACAAGCTGAACTGCTGCCGCAGCCATCTGAGGCTCAGGATCAATAGCAACTTCACCTACGTTGCCATTAGCGACGTGCTGCAACACCTCAACCAGATCTTCTTCCATGGTGCGCATCAAAACCTGTGACTCAATCTCTCCCAATCTGCAGTTGTATTCAAGAATTTTTGGCCCGGTACGCGTAAACATGACATCGGCGCTCAACACACCTGAATACGGCAAGCCACGATCACCCATGTCTTCAATTGCTGGTCGTAACCCAGCCTCAACTGCCTCTTCAATCTGCTGCTCGTAAAGATCCTCAACTGGCAACCATGCACCCATTCCATCAGTGTTTGGTCCGGCGTCTTCGTCATTGCGACGCTTTTCACTTCGAACCACTGGAAGCGGAACAAGGTTTTCTCCATCGGTGAAGACCGACACCGTTGCCTCGATTCCCTGGAGGTACTCCTCCACCACTACCCTGCGCCCTGCAACACCGAATACCGAATCAACCAAAAGTGCCTGAAGAGCTCTCTCAGCCTGAACCTTGGTCATGCAAACGAAGGCTCCGCGTCCTCCGGTAAGACCATCTGCCTTGATAACTACTGGGCCTCGCCACCTGTTGATAGCAGCCAATGCAGCCTGAACGTCACTGAAGGCTTCCCACCTTGAAGTGGGAATCTGCACACGATCCATCAATTCTTTCGTGAACACCTTGCTGCCTTCGAGCCGTGCTGATGCTGCAGATGGTCCGACACACGCAATTTCGAGTTTGCGGAGGCGATTGGACAAACCAGCAACGAGTGGACCTTCAGCACCAATAACCACCATGTCGACTTTTAGCCTTTTGGCAAGGTTTGCCAGCGCGTCAACATCATGAATGGCAACATCGTGGCACTTGGCTAGACCTGCGATGGCGGCGTTACCAGGAGCAGCGTGAAGTTTGGTCAATAACTTCGATTTGCTCAACTTCCAGCATATTGCGTGTTCTCTTGCCCCTGAGCCTACCACTAGAATGTTCATGCGATTAAATCTATCAGAAAATCACACGTCACGCGGCACCAGAGGCCACATTCTCCACCACTGCTGACCTGTCGCTGCCAACTCCCGCAGAGGTTACTGGCAAACCAATGAACTCCTCGATGGCTCTGAGGAATACGCGTGCGTTTTCCGGTAGATCATCAATCGATCTCGCAGATGCGATTGGTTGGCTCCAACCGGCAAATTCGCGGTACACGGGAGTCGCTACACGGAACTCGCTTTGCAGGAGTGGATACCTGGATGACTCCGTTCCATCATATTGATATGCCACCGCCGCCTTAACGGTGTCAAAGCCGGAGAGAACGTCGAGCTTGGTGATTGCCAATTCGGTGATACCGTTGATGTCAGCCGCCCGCTTCAGCGCTACCAGATCGAGCCATCCACATCGACGCTTGCGACCAGTGGTCGTGCCGAATTCATTGCCAGCCTCAACCAGAACCTCACCTTCACGACCTTCAAGCTCAGTAGGAAAAGGGCCTCCACCAACGCGAGTGACGTACGCTTTCGCAACGCCTATGACTCGATCCACCATCTTCGGCCCGATGCCACTACCGACGCAGGCTCCGCCCGCAACGGGCGATGAAGAAGTTACGTATGGATAGGTGCCATGATCCAGGTCAAGCATTGCCCCCTGCGTGCCTTCAAGCAATACCTGGCCACCTTGGCTAACGACCTGACGAATACGATCTCCTGTGTCAGCGAGCATTCCCCTGAAAAATGATGCGTGGCTAAGCGCCTGATCAACAAGTGCATCGACGCTGAAAACTGGGTGATCAAAGCGATGCTGTAGTAAGAGATTGACCTCCCCAACTGCAGTTTCAATGCGATCGCGTAGCGTGACCTCATCGAAGAGATCCTCAACACGCACTCCAAATCGCGACGCCTTGTGTGTATAAGCGGGACCAATTCCGCGACGCGTCGTACCGATGGCTGATGCGTCCTTTCCAACGCCCTGAGGAGAGTAGGAGTCATCTCCACTTGCCTTTGCAACCCGCTCTCTCGCCACTGCCCATGTCTCTCTCGCCTCGTCCAGCGCAACGTGATACGGCATGATCAGGTGAGCCTGAGGAGAAACAGTGATGCGACTGGTATCGATGTTTTTCTCACGAAGAACCTCGATTTCACTTCGCAGCACCATTGGATCAATTACTACACCAGGCCCGAGTGCGCACTCCACTCCGTCGTGCAACACGCCAGAAGGCACCAGATGAAACGAGTGCCTCTCACCAGCGTGCACGATCGTGTGTCCAGCATTATTTCCGCCCTGGTATCTGACTACCAATGATGCCTGGCTGGCGAGCCGGTCAACTAGCTTGCCTTTCCCCTCGTCACCCCACTGGGCACCAATCAATACCGTTACACCCATTTCTACCTTTCAACCGTGCTTCGATTGTCACACAACGTTTGACGAGTCACCGCGATAATCACCGTTCTGCTGCTGACCTTGACCATTCTGCTGCTGAGATTGACTGTTCCACCCGGGACGAGAAGGAAAATCCGATCTCTGGATATTAACGAACCTCGTGTACATCGGCTGAAACCCAAGCCAGACACTGTTGGTTTCACCATGACGGTTCTTCGCGATTATCAACTCGGCTTTTCCTTTGAACTCTTCTCTGTCGTCACCATAGTACTCGGGTCGATACAGGAACATCACGAGGTCCGCATCTTGCTCGATTGCGCCTGACTCCCTGAGGTCTGAGAGCATCGGTCGTTTGTCAGGTCGTGACTCAACTGCACGAGAGAGCTGACTAAGTGCGATTATCGGAACCTGTAACTCCCTAGCCAAAGACTTGAGTTGGCGAGATATGAATGCAATGTCAACCTGACGGTTTTCACTGCGCCTCAAACCGGTTTCCATCAGCTGGAGGTAGTCGATGATTATTAGGCCTAATCCACCACTGCCCTTCAACCGATTGTGAAGTCGCCGCGACTTGGTTCTGAGCTGCATAGGCGTCAACATCGCGCTCTGGTCAATGAAGATCAGGTCCATCGCACTGGACATCCGACCGACCGCGTCCACAAGGTGAGGCCAATCCTCGTCGCCGGGTACGCCATGGCGTAGCTTCTTGCTGTCAACCTTCGCGACTGAGCTCATGATCCTCATTGCCAGGTCATCCTGGTCCATCTCCAGAGAGAAGATCGCAACGGCCTTTCGATCACGCATCGCTACCTGCTCTGCAAGATTCAGCGCAAAAGCCGTCTTGCCCATTGCAGGTCGAGCAGCAAGGATCACAAGGTTGGACTTCTGGAAGCCACCCGTGACCTTGTCCAGGTCAACGAAGTGAGACTGTAATCCGCTAGGCGCACCGCCGGCCTCAGCGCGCTCGGTCAGCTGGTCAAAGATTGGACCCAACAAGTCTGGAAGCTGAACAAAGTCAGAAAGCTCGCGCTTCTGGGCAAGCTCATTGACTATCACGCCTGCCTGATCCACCAGAAGCGTTGGTTCATCGCTGTGTTCGTAGCCGAGTGTTGATATCTCGTGCCCAACTTCTACGAGTCCTCGTAGTGTTGCCTGGTCTATTACCTCGCGCGCATAGGCGCGCGCATTGGCGATCGCTGGAACCCTCTCGGCCAAACCCATCAGCGCGACCCGGCCACCGATGTCATCCAAATGCCCCCTGCGCTGTAGCTCATTAGCTACCAGGTGCTCGTCAACCTGCCCTTTGTTTGACAAGTCAACAATGACATCAAAAATTTCCTGGTGCTGAGGCTTGTAAAAGTCGGTGGTCTTCAGGCCAACGTCAAACGCCGATTCAACCGCACGGGAAGACATCATCATAGCCCCAAGAATTGCTTCTTCTGCTTCAATGTTCTGGGGCGGCAAATGAGGCGCAGACTTTTGCGCGCGTGCCCGCGCTGGATTATTCGGCTGAGGCGTCTGCTTCTGCACTGGTGTCACCGGCCTCTGAATTGCCAGCCCCTGCAACGGCTGCAGCTGACTCGTCCATCTTGTCGCCGGAACCTTCAACTTCGGTACCTGCTGCAGTGACGTCCGCGAGGGTTACCTCGACCGGCGGAGCAACTGCCGTAGCTGACTCCACGACCGTTGTCTTCACTTCCGCTGTAACACCCTGAAAAACTTCGATTGTAACCATGAAGGTACCGAGAGTTTTAATTGGCTCGTCGAGCTTGATTCGAGAACTGTCAACTCTCATCTTGCGGTAGTTTTCAATGGCCTTCGCAATATCAGCAGCGCCCACTGAACCAAAGAGCTTACCCTGTGGGCCAGCATTTGCTGGGATTGTCACTTCGGTTCCGTTGAGAACATCGGCAATCTCGCGAGCCTCAGATTCGTTCCTGGCGTCTAGCTCTCGTCGGCGCTCCATCGCCTCGGTCAATTCAGAGACGAGCTCGCTGGTTGCGACTTCAGCCAATCCCTTGGGCCGAAGATAGTTTCGCCAATATCCTCGCCTTACATCAACAACGTCATTTCGACAGCCCAGATGATCAACGTCTTTTTTGAGTATTACCTGCATCAGATTCCACCTTGAAATTCAGGAGTGACCGGATTGATATTCAGACCCACGCGCCTTGTGATCAACCAATCAAACTAATTGTGCGGAGACATTCTATCTACAGCGCTTTGTTGCCGGCGAGGTTGTCTCAATATATCGATTAACCCTGCCCCTGCCAGAACGGGAATTGAAAATGCCATGGCCAGAAAACAGCAGCCCCAGAAGAAAACTTTTAGACCCGTATTAATCGATCTACTCCGTAAAAACCACGCAACCAACACAATCCCTTGCAAAGTGATAATTGTTGCTGCAGCAACTGCAAGGGTCGCACCGGTGACAACCATCGCGGTAGACGAAAAACTCTCTCGGCCTGACATGACAAGCACAAGCCC
>CAYTTD010000088.1:0-6787 GCA_964440595.1 uncultured Gaiellales bacterium | reverse complement strand
CTAAGAATGACCATTGCTCCACGCGCACGGGAGAGGATGCTGGTCGGTTGCCTGATCTTGTCGGCACAATGAAGTCGTTGGAAGGTGTTCTTGCGCGCAGCAAAACATTTCCGCTGTTGACTATGGTCGACAATATTGCTGAGCGCGGGGAATCTTTGTCTCAGTGCGTAACACGCCTGGAAGCCGAAGGCGGCGATGCTCTAAGTGCGGCAAGGATTGCCCAGCAAGAGCTTCTATACGAGGCAACACTTAGAAAGAGTGAAATCGCTCGGATGGAAGCCAGTGAGCTTGGGGTAGCTGAAGGCACTAGATTGCTTAACATGTCTGACCCGGATCGTGTGGTCGCCGCACTGCGGCAGAGATCCACCGAGTGGAGCGCTGGTTTCATGGATTCAAAGGCGCGAGAGATCGAAGAATTGATTCGATCGGGAGGCGTGAGCGCTGAAGTTGTTCCGTTGCTGGGCCAACCCGTTGTTACTGCTCACATCCCGGCGCTTAAAGGGAGCGCCTCGCACGATCTTCATCTCGTGCCAACGGGTGTGATAGGGCGCGCAAAAGGATTCACCGCGATTGAAGATGCGCGGCGCGCCGCACGTAACTATCTGTCGTTGTCACCTAACCAGACAGCGATCATCACAGCTGGGAATGATGTGGAGCGTTTGCATGTAGTGATTGCCGACTACTCAACCGCAGAACGCGTGGTTACAAAAAGGCAGGGGCGCCTTAGAAGCAAAATATCGCTTGACCGTGAGGGGGTTCAATTTACAGCTCATGACGATCGAGTTCGGGAGGTTGTTACATCAGACAAGCAGGTTGCGCAACCTGGATTTGACGGTGCTATGCCGGAGAACTACGGGCAGCCAATGTCGTACAATGAGTTGGATCATCAAGGGCTGGTAGCACCCAAAACCGCTGCAGAGGAGATGTTCGAGCTTCAGTTGGGTCACGAGCGTCAGTTGCTGGATACCGGTTTTAGTGTCAACGACAGGATAGCCGCGCTCAAATCTAGTGTTGGTTCGGTAGTCCGCGAGATGGAGCCGCTGCGGCCGCTGGCTGAAGCACTTGATCAAGTGCCCGATCGCCTGGGTGAATTCAAGTCGCATGAGTGGCTTTCAGGCTGGCGTGGTGTTGCTAACAAGCCTATGTTGGGTAAATCGGTCAACCTTAGTGGAAGAGACCTGACTTTGGTAGCGGAGGATGCCATTCGGCAGTCTCCGGTTCGAATGATTCTAGACGCTCTAACAAGCAGCGAAGATGGTTTCAGCGTAGTTCTTCAAGATTATTTTGGCCATGCGCTTTTGTACCGAGCCCACGAAAGTGGTTGGACCAAAAGGATAGGGCTTCTAGGTAAGAAATTCGCCTCTCGTGCTGAAGCAATAGACGCCTATAAAACCTTTGATTGGCAGCAGTACCAACCCCATCGCGACCTTCGCGCTGTAGTCGATCATGATAACCGTGTCGTGTTGTTACTCGGGGAAGATGGCAAAGTGTCAGTCGAGTCTACGACTCCGGTGCGTGATCATCTGATTGACGAGTGGTTCGCTGACCTAAGCAAACAATCGATAGTCAGCAATTCGACAATACAGCAGTTGAGTAAAGACCGAGAGTTTCAGCGTTGGGCGTGGCACCCTCTGAGTGGTGCGATGATGAAGCGAGGTAATCAAGCCAATGGCACCAGATTTGCAGCATGGCACGATGCGAAGGGAGAGCAGGTCAGGATCCTTGAGGCCAGCAGCCCCATGCAGGCGGTGGGTGAAGTTGGCGGCCACGAATTTGAGATGTGGAATCACTCGGACTGGCTCCCCGTAATCGTAGAGCTACCTGACAATCTCAAGCGCGAGACAGGCAAAGTCTTTGGCGCAGTTAAAGTGAGAAGCGATATCTCGTTCCCTGAAAATATCGAGCTACATCCGTCGCTAAGGGCGCTGGTTGAGTTTGCCCCGGGCTATGATCCCGGGATCAAGGGGCGGTTATTGACAAGGGTGTCTACTGTCGAGCGGAATGCTTACAACAACTGGCTCGCAGGATTGCAAGGGAGGCAGATATACCCCGGGCGACATTTTTCGATTTTGGATAGCCGGATGAAACTGAGAACCGCGGACAGAACAAGCATGGACCTCCGCACATGGATCAATCATATTGCGGAACAAAAAAACCTACAAAACGCAGCGATAATCGAGGTTCCAGACAATATCGGGGAAAATTTTCGTGGGGTAATCAAAAAGTACGACATTATAGAAATAAGCGGTCTTAAATATCGACGGCGGCGCATGCCAAAACTGGGGCAGGCTAGCGACTATGCGCCAGAGGTAAAAGCAATCATAGTAAACGGCAGGATACGCTTGCTGGACCATGCCAACAACAAAATTACAGAGTGAATTCCAGCAGGTGTGGCAACGGCGCCTTTCAGCAGATATGATGCACGTCGTTCGCAATTGTGAACCCTTGGGGCTGTAGCTCAGTTGGGAGAGCACCTGCTTTGCAAGCAGGGGGTCGTCGGTTCGAGCCCGTCCAGCTCCATATTTGTTGGTATTGCTGCGTCGCTGCTCGCTCGCAGTATTGAAATACAGCTTCGCTCGCGCTTCTTGCCCTACCGGCCAAATCTGAAGCTGGACTTTGCTTGGAAACTATTGCGCAGCAATCGAATGAGTGGCATAAGTTGCCACTCATGTCCAGGCTCAGTCGACTCCTGGCGCTTGGTCAAACAAGCGAGCTTGATGACTCTCGCTTTGGTCGCCGATCGAGCCCGTCCAGCTCCATATTTGTTGGTATTGCTGCGTCGCTGCTCGCTCGCAGTATTGAAATACAGCTTCGCTCCCACTCCTTGCACTCCCCGCCAATGATGAAGCTGGACTTTTCTGGGGAGCGGGCACAAAGCTTGAGCCAAAGTTCGCTCGCGACCCGTTTTGCATACCTTGCGGACATCTATCGACCGGCCATGCAGTGCCGAACAAATCACGATTGCGGTGTTGGTCGAAAGCGGTCGTTTGCGCATCGACTCCAATCCTGAAAACAGGGTAGCCCGGTAGCGGAGCGCCTCCTTGGCAGCGTGGTCGGTGACATTTGAAACGTCTCGCGGAGCAAAGAGATCATCGCTTGTCGTATCTATGTTTTCGATTGCAGAGCTGTCGCGAGCCTCTAGCAGTGTCACTGAGTTGAGGAGAATCTCGGGATTGGGGAGACTGGCCATCGCTACTCGCGCTCGCGCAAGGCAATCTCGTGTGGCGATTACCCGCTTAAGTACGGCAGGCGTCTCAACGTCCACGGCTGGCGGCAGTAGGGGAAGCTCGTTATACGGCTGGGTTGGATCTAAGGGTATGCCTTCGACACGATGGCAGAACGTGTCGAAAACACAAGACTATTTCGACATATGTGTCGCGATGTGTCGAATCGGTCAACGTGTTGCGCCGTCCATAGCTGATCCGCGATGAATGCATGTCAACGCGCGTTGCATGGATCTCGATGTGGTTTTTGCAGGTATTTCACGGTCTTGCGGTTGTGCGCGGGTGGTGCTGGTGACCTCTTCGGCCGTGGCGCCGCGCCCATCGAAACCGGGTCATGGTAGACCACGTGGCGCTTGCGTGGCGTGTTGTAACAAGGTAACTTGTGAATGTGGAGATTGTTCCCATCATTGCCGCCAGCGCACGCAAGCACGGCGTGAGTGATGAAGACATGATCCACGCGTATGCGCATCCAATTCGCATCTTCGATCTTGATGACGGTTTGACGATGGTGATCGGTGCTAACCGTGCGGCCATTATCTTTGAAGTTGGTGTGGTCGAAGGCAAAACAGCACCGGTAATCGTTCATGCGATGAGGGCGCGCGATAAATTCTTGAGGTGATCGGTATGCCACGCAGCATTAAGGAAATATTGGACCACGCTGATGAGTTGTCGAAGCGGTTCGAGGATTACGAACCTGATCCACGCAAAGAGAGGGATCCGAAGGTGTATGAATTATTGCGCGCCGCGGTGCTTGCTCGTTCTGCGGCTGAGGAGGACATCTATAACGCAGTTCTAGAAGCGCGGGCTACCGGCTATAGCTGGAGCTTGATTGGTTCATTACTAGGGACAACCGGAGAGGCTGCCAGGCAGCGGTACGGGAAGGCAAGTGCTTGAATAATCAGCAATGAAGCAGGCGAGTGGTGCCGTTTCACCGCTTGTGTGTGCTTCATTTGTGCTTCTCTTAATAATGATGTCAGATCTTTATAAAGAAAGCTTCTTTCTTCGCTCCGGTTCACTCGCCAAGAAAGTCGAACGCGCCCATCTTGTTTGCCATGATGGCGCCCCAAACAGCCATTGCGGGGCCGGCAACTGCCCAGCTTCCAAGCTTGGGAGAGGTTAAGGCGGACCGGACGAATCCTCCATTTGCCTTTGCCATACCGCCGCCAACGATGCGCGCGGTTACGTAGCTGCCCATGCCGGTTGCGATTGTGGCCGTGCGACCTTCGCGGGTTGACCATAGGTCTTTGATGTCGCCGCCGGTGGTGATGTTCGCGACCACCGGAAGACCCATTGCGAGCGTGGCGACAGATGTGGCGGCAAGCATTGCATTGCGCGCCATGAAGATCTTGCTCCAGCCGTTCTTCCAGGTGTGGCCGAGGCGGGAGAGGTCTCCGTTATATGGCACGACTTCGTTGGTTGCCTTTTGAACGGCGAGCTCGAGGCCCCATAAGCCGCGGTGCCCTGACTTGAAGGCATCGGGTGTGGCGACGAGGATTACGGATCCTGTAAGTGCGCGGCGAGAAATCTCAAGGCCCGAGGCGGTAACACCAAGTGCCGCGGGAACCGCAACTGAACCATCGTTTCTGTTGGAAGAAGCCCTCAAGTTTTCCCCAATTTGTGCAACCAATCGCCCCCCCAAATTTGGGGCACTGCCAATTTGTCGCGAATCGGCTGACGCAAGTTTCAGGGAAGGGCACGTTTAGCCCTTTTCAAGCACTCCGATACGCCGCGCAAGTGCGGGGAGGGTTGATCCCTGCACCAAAACGGACGCAACGACCACTACGAAGACTGTGTGGTAAACCTTGGATGCATCGTCCATTAGTGCGAGAGCCGGGAAAGAGGCAAGGAGGATTGGCACCGCACCCTTCAGGCCGCCCCACGCAGCGAAGATCCGCTCTCCCTGGGTGAGCTCCTCTGGAAGCAACAGCAGCGTGACCACCAGCGGGCGAATGAGGAGTGTCAGCATCAAGAATACGATGATCGCAGCAACCGCAACGTCTCCAAGGCCGCCAAAGCTCACGGTTAGGCCGAGCGCCGTAAACAGCGCCAGCTCAGAGAGCGCCGCGAGCACTGCAAGAAACCCTTCAGTTGAACCCTGGGAGTCGGCGTTGGCGCGGCCGGCAATCAGGCCGGCAATGAACACGGCAAGAAATCCACTGCCGTGCAATTGGGTTGCAAGAGCGAAGGTGAGGAATGCACCGGCAGTTGCGGCGAGAATCTTCAGCGAATCAGAGGTGAGCTGGATGCGGTTCGCAGCGGCGGTAAGCGCGAATCCCATCGCCACCCCCGCGAGTGCTCCGACGGCTAGCTGAAGAAAGAAGTCAAGTGCGATTCCAGAGATTGAACCATTGGCATCAAAGTAGGCAATTGCACCGATCATCAGCGATATGCCGACGGGGTCGTTGGCGCCTGACTCCCCCTCAAGGATGATGTCGGTTGTGCCCGAGACATCCTGCTCGCCAAGTACAGAAAAAACGGCGGCAGGGTCTGTGGGCGCAAGCGCGACTGCGATAAGCACGGCAACGCTCCAACTGAATCCGACGACGTAGTGACCGGCGGCAGCAAGAAGCGCAGTTGTTGCGAGCGTGCCGAACAGGCCAAGCGTGATGATCGGGCGAAGGCAAGGGCCGGTGCGTAGCCAGCCCCCGTTTGAGTAACCACCCTCAAACAGAATTGCGATGAGCGCGAAGCTACCAATAGTGGCGATGCGATCGAACGTGGCTGCTTCGTGGGCCGGAGGGTAAAGGGTTGCTGCCAGTAGGCCCGCCAGAAGAAACACTGCTGGAGATGGCAGGTGGAGAACCTTCGACAGGCGGCGAGCAAACACGGCAATGGCGCAAACGGCGCCGGCAATTAGTACCGAGATCTCGACCTGATGAAGAACTTCCACCTTCGCACGCCTTTTGCTGGCGCGCCACGCACCGCCGACGCTCGGCAATGCCCGTCCGTGCGCGCTGACTCACCCGGCAGCAGGTCTCGTATGAGGATACCAAACGGCATTGTGCAATAGTCGTTAATGTCGGCGCATCTTGTTGGCTTCATGATCAAGGTAGCGCACCTTACCTTGCCAGATGATTGCCTTTATCTCCTCCGGATAATCTCTCGCTTCGCCCAAGCCAAGCGCAACATCGTCAGCGGTGTTTCCCGTGAAAGAATGGAAGAATTCGTACGTTTGTTTTGGAGCCTTTTTACCACGTGGTTCCGGGGATCGCGTGTAGGAGACCTCAACCTTTTGGCCGTTCGCGGTTCCCTTGAATGAATATGAGTACTCCAAAATTGAGTGATTTCCCTGTGAGGCGGCGGATTCTGGTTTGGGGGTAATCGCGACGGCAACGTTATCGTAACCCTGTCGTCGAAGCCTTCTCACAACAGCCTTTAGTGACTCGTTGGTTGGTTGGCCGGTTTTGTGCCAGATCGTGTGGTCTGCCAATGAAAATATCTTTCCTGGCAGAACCTGCTTGCCGTGTAGTGACCGAAGGAGCCCAGTTGTGGGAGACGGTGTTTTTGTTGGATCCAGGATGGGAAGTTGCAGCAGTTCGTCGAAACGATGCATCGACCCACGG
>CAYTTD010000087.1:0-6823 GCA_964440595.1 uncultured Gaiellales bacterium | reverse complement strand
CCACACTCATACGCACATGTCAAGACAGCGGTGACCTGCGAACGGTAAATTCGATCACGTCCACTACCTGCAGATCAACTCTCACCTGGTGCTAAATAATCGCTGTCACGTAGGAGCACTACCCCTACAGAAGACGCACGACGGTCTGTGCGGCACGACGGCGCCTTGTGTCGTCTCGCCTTGCATCGAGGATCCACTGAACATACTCCCTTTGATGACTCGGGGGCAATTCAAGAAATCGATTGAAGGCACGCTCATCGCGGGAAAATTCCTCAGTCAGCTCGTCAGGCAGGCGCGACAAACCATCGTTTTGACTGACGGAAGTACCCGCGCCACGAAATTTACTACTCCCCATCCCAACCGACATGCCGCTAATTTTAGCAGGGTAATTCGTCCAGCGCCTCTGCTACCCTTGTTTAATATCGTGGATGCAGAAATTAACATGAGGATTTCGGTAGACAGACAACTAGAGCTGTTCAACCAACACTCGGAAGGTTGCATCGACCTGCTGGTCGATATTCTCCAGACCCGCGGGCCAGAGCTGGTCGCGTTGGCCAAAACTCGAGCATTCAAAGATGTCGGAGTGCATGAATACGGCGATAGCACGTACTGGCTCGACAATAAGGATCTTGAAGACGAGCTGCTGGCTGAGCTCGCAGACGCAGTCTTCTATATGCAGGTAGTCAAGGCGAGATCAGCCGGAGATCTGCCAGATATCAACCCGTAACCTATCCCTGGCTACTTCTTACGGCGTCCACCATTGAAGGCGGAAACAGCCTCGCCTGGATGTAGTCGGGTAGCCTGTTGCCAACCATCTCCATGATCTGTTCTGGCCTGGCTGTTTCACAGGCAAGCAACAGAAGCCAGGCAGTCGAACCCCTTTCATCGACCGTGACAAGAGGTTCGTGCTGAACAAATGCGTGCTGGCGCGAGATGATGTCAACCACCTGATCCGGCCCACTTTTTTCGTTAAAAAGAATGGCTACCGACGGAGTGAACCTGGCAGCCTCACCAGAATTTTTAACGGGCTCAACGACATCCATGTGATCAATCACACCATAAATTCTCTGACAAAACCAGCATGGAAACAATCCGCCTCAACATGTATGCTGATTTTGGCTCAAAAAAATATTGAATCCGGAGGTGCTGCGATGGATGTGGAAATTGGTCTAGGGAAGAAGGCCAAGCGTGCGTTCGGATTCGATGAGATCGCGATTGTGCCAAGCAGGCGCACACGCGACCCGGAAGACGTAGATCTTTCATGGTCACTAGGGCCTTACCAGCTAAAGCTCCCGCTTCTTGCCTCGGCAATGGACGGCGTTGTTTCTCCCGGCACAGCAATTCTGCTGGGGAAACTCGGCGGCCTCGGCGTGTTGAACCTTGAAGGACTTTTTACTCGTTATGAAGATGCAGAAGCGGTCACATCAGAGATAGCGAAACTGCAAGTGGGAGAAGCCACAAGGCGAATGCAGGAGCTTTACTCCGAGCCAATAAAGCCCGAACTGGTTGGCGAGCGGATCCGCCAGATCAAGGCGGCCGGCGTTATTGCAGCGGCGTCGCTGACGCCTCAACAGGTTGAGAAATATTACGAGTCAGCATTGGATGCCGGCCTTGATGTTCTGGTGATTCAGGGAACCGTTGTTAGCGCAGAGCACGTATCAAGCAAGGGAAACGTGCTTGATCTGACTACGTTCATCAAGGAGATACCGATTCCAGTGATAGTGGGTGGATGTGCCTCATACCAAACGGCTCTACACCTCATGCGCACTGGCGCTGAAGGGGTTCTGGTGGGTGTTGGGCCTGGCGCGGCATGCACAACACGCGGTGTTCTTGGAGTCGGCGTACCTCAAGCTACGGCAATCTCGGACGCCGCGGGTGCCAGATCACAGTACATTCTTGAAACGGGCCGCAGGGTAAATGTAATTGCAGACGGAGGCATGCGGACGGGCGGCGATGTTGCCAAGGCAATAGCCTGTGGAGCCGACGCAGTAATGATCGGTTCCCCGCTGGCCAGAGCATTCGAGGCGCCAGGCAAAGGGTACCACTGGGGTATGGCGACTTTTCACCCGACGCTGCCACGTGGAGCCAGAGTCGAGGTTGAGCAGGTTGCTTCATTGGAGGAAGTTGTAAGCGGGCCCGCCCGAGAAAACGACGGAACACTTAACCTCATGGGGGCCCTTCGAACCGCCATGGCAACCTGTGGATATGAGACTGTTCATGACTTTCAGCGCGCTGAAGTCGTGCTTGCACCTAGCATAAAAACCGAGGGCAAACACCACCAGCGATCGCAGAAGGTAGGCATGGCATGACCGGTACCGAAGCGTCAACGATGGTGACGAATCCATCAACGCAGAATTCGGGCCATGAAGATGTGGTCGTGATCGACCTGGGGGGTCAATATGCGCGCTTGATTGCGAGGCGCATAAGAGAGATCGGCGTTCATTCCATTGTCCTTGGTGCGGATGTATCTGCTGAGCAGATAGCGAAACTTTCTCCACGGGCGATTATTCTCAGCGGCGGGCCGGCAAGCGTTTATGAGCCCAATGCCCCATCGATTGATCGCAACATCTACTCACTCGATGCGCCTGTGCTTGGAATTTGCTATGGCATGCAGCTCATCGCCAAGGATCTTGGCGGAGCTGTCGTAAGAAACGATGTCTCGGAGTACGGAAGAACCCAGATGGAAGTCGTTGAGGAGTCGTTTATTTCGTCGGCAATTGGCGAGGCAACCAACACATCGGTTTGGATGAGTCACCGCGACGCTGTTTCGACTCCCCCTGCCGACTGCCACGTTACCGCAAGCACCCAAGCTGCTGAAGTCGCTGCGTTTCAGAGTGCGGACAGCAGAATAATGGGCGTTCAATTTCATCCTGAGGTAGTTCACACGCCATGGGGCATGGATTTTCTTGAAAAGTACCTTGTCGACGTTGCTGGCGCATCGTGCGATTGGTCGCCTGACTCCGTAATTGAGGAGCAGTTGGCCAGCATCCGGCAGACTGTCGGCAACAGGGGCGTTCTATGTGCACTGTCAGGCGGAGTTGACTCATCGGTTGCGGCCGTTCTTGTGCACCGGGCAATTGGAGACCACTTGACATGCGTCTTCGTAGACCATGGGTTACTTCGTGCTGGCGAAGCCGAACAGGTAGTGGACACTTTTCGCAATCACGAGGGAATAAACCTTGTTCATGTTGATGCATCGACGAGGTTTCTTGCACTTCTCGAGGGCGTTAGTGACCCGGAGAAGAAGCGCAAAATAATTGGCGAGGCATTTATCAGGATCTTTGAGGAAGAGGCCACCCGCATTGCGAAGGAGCAAAACGGCGACCTTGGTTTTCTGGTACAGGGAACGCTTTACAGCGATGTCATTGAATCAGGTGGCAGCAGCTCTGCCGAGACAATCAAGTCACACCACAACGTTGGTGGCCTCCCGGCTGACATGCAGATGGAACTCCTCGAACCCTTGCGGGACCTATTCAAGGATGAGGTGCGACGCGTTGGCACTGCGCTTGGATTGCCCGATTCGATGGTTTGGAGGCAGCCATTTCCAGGGCCAGGTCTCGCGATCCGAATTATTGGCGCTGTGAATCAAGAGCGACTTGAGATCGTAAGAGCCGCCGACCATATCGTTAGGCAGGAAGTTGCGGCAGCCGGCCTGGAACGCGAGCTTTGGCAATGGTTTGCAGTGCTGCCTGCTGAGGTTCGAACAGTTGGCGTGCAAGGCGATTCTCGTAGCTACGCACACCCGATTGTGCTGCGCATTGTGGCGAGCGACGATGCAATGACGGCCGACTGGGCAAGGCTTCCTCATGAATTGGTCGAACGCATTTCCACGCGTATCGTCAATGAGGTAGCTGGCGTAAACCGCGTGCTTCTGGATGTAACTGCCAAGCCTCCGTCAACCATTGAATGGGAGTAGCAAGGTTGAAAGGTTCAGGCAGAATGATTGCAATTGCAATTTCGGCTCTGCTGGCGTTGCTACTTTGCGCATTTGCGGCATGGCTGTTCCTGGCGCCTGGTGGACCCAGCGATTCAAAAAAAGGCAAGGAAAATAACCAGTCAACCAGCGATGAACTCCACGTAGACGGCCTTGTGATCGATGCGACCGAGCAGGAGCTAACTCTCAAGGTCGAAGAATCTGATGAGGAGATGCACTTCGCCGTTTCAGAGGAAGCAATGGTCGATGTCGCGCACCTAAAGGTTCATGCCGCGATGAACCTGCCAACTCGAGTCTTCTATAGGAAAGGTTCTGACGGCAAGAGAACGGCGACGTGGATTGAGGATGCCCCGCTCTGATGGCGTATGGAGCTGACGTTTTGCTGTTGCCGCATGGTATCCAGGGGCGCGCTGACCTCCCTGTTCCGGATTCCATGTTTCTCATCGGCTCGGCGGTAGCGTTGGTTGCTAGCTTTGTTCTGATGGGATTTGGATGGAAGAAATCACGGTTTTCAAACACACCACTCCTGCACATTTCGGCTCCTTCGGCTGCCGACAAGCTGGCGAGCTCAGCGAAAACCATTGGGCAGCTGATGGCAGTTCTGTCGCTATTACTCACAATGCTGATTGGTTGGTTTGGCTCAACCGAGGCCAGCAATAACGCAGCACCCACAATCGTCTTTGTCATCTTCTGGGTCGGCCTTGTGCCACTCAGCGTTCTCTTTGGCGATGTTTGGCGGTCTGTGAACCCCTGGGCAACGATCGCAACGTGGAGCGGGGCTCAGGAACGCACCGCACGTGACACAGCCTGGTTTGGCCACTTCCCCGCACTTGTTACATTGGCGGTCTTTACATGGATCGAACTGGTTACCTCTATTCCTTCTTCTCCCCAGGCTGTAGCTACCATCATTTCCTTCTACACGGTGATTACCGTTGCCGCAATGCACGTGTTTGGCGTTGAAGCGTGGCTTGATCAAGGGGAGGGATTCACGGTGTACTCATCCCTTTTGGCGCGGCTTTCCCCCTGGATTAACTACAAATCGATAAGCCCTCCGCTGGTAAGAACGACAGAGCTACACCCGCTCAAATGGACAGTGCCTTTGATAACGCTACTGATTGGCTCGGTCAGCTTTGACGGGCTGAGCAGGAGCCAGTGGTGGGTGGTTCACTTCGCTGACGCCACAAATCGGCTGGTAGACGCAGGGCTTTCATTGCCCGTTTCACAACTGGTAGTCAAAGGGATTGGATTTGTTCTTGTGTTTGCTGGGTGTACTGCCATTTTCTATGTCGCTTCGATGCTTGCCGAACGATTGGGAATGCGCGCCGAAAGTGGTTTGACGTGCGCTGGCTCACAGGTTCACTCGCTTATTCCCATCGCGGCAGTTTATGCGGTTGCACACTACTTCTCATACTTCTGGTTTCAGTCGCAGACGATCATCGGCTTTGCATCAGACCCATTGGGTAATGGAAGTAACTATCTGGGCACTGCGGATTTTTCTATCGACTACTCAACTTTGTCTGCCAATGCAATTTGGCTTGTGCAGGTGTGTTCAATTGTAATTGGTCACATACTTGGCTTGGCATTGGCACACGACAAAGCGCTTGCCCTGACCAACACACATCGCCGCGCTCTGTTGACACAGGTGCCAATGCTTGTCGCCATGGTGATATACACCGTGTGCGGAATGTGGTTTCTTTCTGAAGGGATGTAATTACGTGGTCTCACAACTTGTACTGAAATCTGTGATCTCAGGGGTTCTTGTTGCTGCAGCCAGCGAACTGGCCAGACGGTCCCCTACTGCCGGTGCGATCATGATCTCGTTGCCACTTACTTCGATACTCGCCCTTATCTGGCTTTGGCGAGACACCGGTGATGCAGCACAGGTGACCTCGCTTAGCTGGTCGATCCTGTTCGTTATTGCACCGTCAATCGTCATCTTTATAGCATTGCCTTTGCTGCTGCGCGCGGGTGTCAACTTCTGGATTGCGCTACCAACAAGCTGCGTAATTATGGCTGCGACTTACGCCGTTTACGCCTGGGGGATGTCAAAGTGTGGCTACGGAATCTGATCTTCACTAAACCGATTGGTGAATGCAGCAACATCTATGCCTTTGGCCTTGAAGATCTCAAGAAGCTGCGACATCTCAGGCGCCTCACCGAAATCAATCAAACCAATCGAAGCCGCAAGGTAACCACGTGCCGACTCTACGCTGACCCCTCGCATGCGAAGCTGCGAAAGCGTGACAGACCCGTGCCGCTTTGCCAATCGATTGCCGTCTGACCCCAGCAACAATGGTACGTGCGCATACTCAGGGGTGGGCAATCCCAGGAGTTGTTGAAGCATGATCTGTCTGCCAGTTGATTCAGCCAGGTCGTCTGCTCTTACTACCTGCACAACGTCCTGGAATGTGTCGTCCACCACAACCGCCAGGTTATAGGCAGGCACTCCGTCTTTACGCATGATCACGAAGTCGTCGATTGCGCAGTGAACATTGCCAAGAATTTCATCGCGAAATGAGATAGATGCGTCTGCGGCCTCAGGCGCACGAATCCGAAGACACCATTGTCTCCCCTGCTCGTCGTAGTCACGAACCTGTTGTCTTGAAAGGCTTCGACAGATTCCCGGGTACCTTCGATCCACGCCTGTATCGTGCGACGCAGATGCAGCCTGTTGTATCTCGGCTCTTGTGCAGTAACAACGATAGAGGATCCCCTGTGACTCAAGTTCGGCGATTGCAGCGCGGTGCTCTGACCGTCTACTGCTTTGAACAACCACGTCGTGATCCCAGTCAATACCAATTTGCTGCAGGTCTTCTATCTGCCCCTGCACAAATCTTTCCTTTGATCTATCCGGGTCAAGATCTTCGATCCTTCGGGCAAATCCGTAGC
>CAYTTD010000086.1:0-6874 GCA_964440595.1 uncultured Gaiellales bacterium | reverse complement strand
CTTAAACACATGATTAATTAAAGCTTTTCGCCCAATCAGTCGATTATTGGCTTGATTAGATTCGGAAAGGCCCACCGGTGAAAAAGAGAAGAACAGCAATTGTTTCTTGTGTGTTAGCTGCCGTAATAGTTGCGGGAGCTCTCCTTGGCGGCGTGGTGACACGTGGCAGCAGTGGAGCTGGGGATGCAGAAAAAGCAACACGAGCTGTCGCGCCACCACTTGCCACTTTGACCAACAGTGATATCAAGTTGGTGCCAAATATTCTCGAGTGTCAGTTCGTTGACTCATTTGGGCGTCCAAGGATCGGCACTTACGTTGAGTGGAGACTCTGGTATCACCCAAGACTTGCGGAATTCATTCGGTATAACGAAACTTATGGCGCCTACACGTATGCAGGGACAGGTTTGTCGTTTTCATTATCAGCCGTTCGAACCAACTCAACTGATGTTCCTTCTGTAAAGCAGGTGTTTCTTGATTGGGCTGTGTTGAATCGAGGTCTTGCGGCGACAGGGCCGGGCACGCAATTCAGGTACAACGTTAGATTAAACGGCACTAACATAACTTCACGGGGATTAATTGATCGGTTCGACAGCTTCCCAGAGTCTCGCGAGGATTGTCCCGCAATCATTCGGCTCGCGACGGGTGGCGGGCCTGAAGGATGGAAAAAGCCGCGCTAAAAAAAATCGGCTGCCGGCTGATATGCCGGAAGCCGATTTGGTTCAGTGTTTTCTCTTGAGCAGGTTTGTTATTTCCCGAACCAGTAGCCGGGGTATGCCTTGACCAGAAACGCTGATCGCTTCTTGCCTTTTCTGATCTTGATGTCGCGGGAGGAAGCATGAGTGTTACCGGCTGCATCTTTCATTGACAAAGTCACAGTCACCTTTGCTACCTTCTTCTTTCTGAAGAGTTTCTTTGCAAACTTCTTCTTCAGCTTGACGACAACGACCTTGCTCTTGCCCGGGGCAAGATCTTTGAAGGTGGCGATACCGATTCGCACCCTCTTCTTGCCTATCTTTGCTGTCACGGTGACAGTGCCCGAGCATGTTGAGGTGACCTGCGCCGAACAGCCGACCGGCATCTTCACTTGCTTGCTGGTGCCGGAAGCAGATCCCACGTTGCTGTAAGGGTCGATTGCCGTTGGAGTGGTCGTTGTTGTAGTTGTCGTTGTTGTAGTTGTCGGTGCTGCCTCGCCGCACCACATTCGCAGATCAAGGTCGGTGACCGCTGGCGGGATATCCATTACTCGACTGAGCACGTATGGAATGGCGTGGTCGTCTGGTGAGTAGCACCCATCCTTCGTTACCTTGACGCGATAGTAGCCCGCAACCACATCCCAGCCGAAGTGGCCTGATGAGTCCGTTGTATCAGGGTTGGCTCGGTTTGATGGCGACATGAGCGCTGAACCATTGAGCACGTTTACAAACGGACCTGCCTCCACCGTGCTGCGCTGCAACGTCACAGTAGCACCAGAAATTGCGGTGCCTTCGGTATTGCGCACGAATCCGCTCGGATCAATGTAGACGTCGAACTCGTTTGTCGTCGCTGCTGACCCAGGGCAGGTGATCGTAATCGTGAAGTGCGAATCACCTGAGCTTGGGTAGGTTGCGGGCGCCGTGCCTGTGTACGTGCCAGCAGGAGACTCGGTCATTGGCAGGTTCGTTTGAATCTGCGTGCCGTTCAGCCATTGCGAGAACGTTGCCGTTCCACCGGTGCAACCCACGTACGTGACTACAATCGGGTCGCGGTAGTTTGTCACGGGAACCCCGTCTCCAGATGACTCGGTGTTATTGATGGATGCGCCACCGCTAGGTCCGGCTGGTGATGAGCCGAATGCAAAGTCAACACCAGTAAGCTCGGTTGCTGCCACGGTCAGTGGTGATGCGAGGCTGACCGGATAGAAGTAGGAGCTTGCTGGCGGGTATGCCTTGCCGGTGTACGTTCCCTCGGGCAGTCGAGCTACATATGTGCCGGCAGCAGTCGTTTGGCGAACGATGCAAGCTCCCCCGCCGTCAGGGCAGAACTCGACAACTGCGCCTTCGACCGGGTTGGTGCTCGCATCAGTGACAGTGCCGGTCACCTTGGTTCCGGTGCCAACGTTTCGGATGTTGAACACGTAGCGACCAGTAACACCGTTGCTGTTCAGGCTGCCAGAAACCAGCGAAGTTGATGCTGAATCAAGTGTTGCTCCATTAACAAGGCTCTGTTCAAACATGTAGAAGCTGTTCTGTGCGCCGTCTGCCATCGTGTAACCGGCGGCCGCCGAGGTGCCACCCATTCCGCCTGCACCGCCAGATGCATTGCCGGTCTCCCATGAGATGCGGTCGTAGTTGAACACGATGTCAAAATCGCCAGCTGTTCCGTACTGAACCAGAAGCAGTTGGAAGCTGTTTTTCAGATCTGCTCCGTAGCTGAAGTAGCCCACGTCAATCCAGTTGACGCAGAAGGCTGACCGGCCGTCCCAAGTGGTGTTTCCATATGTAACCACTGAGCTGCCAGTGCCACGGGTGTCAACGTCTGCAAAGAACGGTGCGATCATTGGAAGCGAACCAACGGTGAAGTCGTATGGCGTGAAGTCGTTCAGTGCTTGACCAAACGTCACGTTGCCGTTGTTGTTGACAAAAAGAGTGGTGTAGTCGCTGTTTTCGCTTGAAATGGTGAACGGCAGGGTTACCGCCGCGGTGGACCCATCGTCATTTGCGGCTAACGTATTGGTAGTACACCCGGTCAGGCTTGTGTCTACCGCTCCTGCATGGCCCGTAGAGGGAATTGCCATCAACAGCATTAATGCTGCGACGCCAATTAGCGATCTGATTCTGAAAGTACCCATCCTTCAACTCCCCTTATCTGGTGATACAAAATTTCAGAAGGCCAACACGAAAACACCTCGGTTGATCTCCCAAACGTGTAAGAGTATGTCAGTCGAGTTTGCCTGATTTCAAATTTATCCACGTGGAGCGCGGAAAAGACGAAGGCTTGTAGCGGTGTTTTACGTATAGCTCGCAGGGGGTAGTGATCGATCGCCATGACTCGAACGCAAAACAATTCTTCGAACATTCTTGATGTGGAGACGAGTGGCTTCACTGTGCGTGAATGGCTTGCCTTTGACGCGTGGCGTGTTCAGCGGGTGGTTCGGCTCATCTTCGAGCCTCCGTTGAAACTCCTTTGGCGATACAAGTGGATTGGCACTGAAAATATCCCTGCCGAAGGGCCATTGTTGATGTGCCCCAATCACACTCACACATTCGATTTCATCCCGCAGGCCATGGGTCACCGCAAACCATTCAGGGTGATGGGGAAGTATGAGATCCTGCGCTACCCCGTCGCTGGCCGCATACTGCGGGAGGGTGGCGTTTTTCCGGTGGTGCGCGGCGCATCAGATTCAACCGCAATGAACCTCGCCAACCTGGTGCTTGAAGATGGTCAGATGCTGATTATTTATCCCGAAGGCACAAGGTGTCGCACTCGTGGCGGTGGAATTGGCAAGCCGCGTCGTGGGGCTGCCCGACTCGCGCTTGCAACTGGGTGCTCGATTCTCCCTGTAGCAACCTTTGGCATGCAGCCTGGCACTGGCAGAACGCACCTGCCAAAGTGGCTCAGGTGGCTGCCGTTTCAGAGGCGGGTCATCACTGTGTATGGAAAGCCATTCAGCGTGGAACGGGAAGATAATCCTTCTGTAGACAGAGTTAATGAAGTTTGCGAAGAAATCTGGCGACACGTCACCGATACTTATTCAGAGGCGCGTCGCTATGCGACGGGTGAGTCGACATAAAGGAAGCACAAAAAAAATTGAATAACGGAAAGCAGTCATTTCCCATGACGCTTGTTGGCGTCATCGCTAATGTAATTATGGTGGGCGGAGCAGTTTGGGGATTCGGTCTACTGGCACCAAACGTGTTTGTTCACGGGGCGTTGGTAGTGGGTTTCGTTGCCGTAGACGTGGCGCTCTGCTGGGTGATACTTGGACAGGATCTTCACGGGCTGCGAAAAGCCTGCGCCGCAAGCGCCTTGGCAACGCTGGTTGTGGCGGTGGCGGCGGGCGCCTGGTTTTCAAAGCCAACAGAGGTAAATGAACAGGTTGTCACCGCTGCTCCCAAGCCTTCCAAGAGTACGCCAGAGCGCAGAGGCGATTCGACGGGGAGCCAAAATGTTCTTATTGCATCAGGGGATTTTGAGTCACTGGCGCACGAGACCAAGGGTGATGCGCAGCTCATCGATGTCGCGAAAGGCTCTGACAAGCTTGTCCTGAGGGGGTTCAAAACAGATCCAGGGCCAGATCTGTTTGTCTATGCCGTTGCTGGAAACCCACAGAGTGATTCGGACGTAACGGATTACATCAACCTGGGCAAGCTAAAGGGCACTAGCGGTAATCAGCAGTACTCCGTGCCCAAGGATTTCGATTCAAAAAAATACAGAAATATCTACATATGGTGCCGCGCTTTTACAGTCGGGTTTGGGCGCGCAAAGCTGGCCTGACAAGAAAGGGGTGCTTGAGCAGGGATGCAGACTTTTCTCCCATACCCGGACTTCGCAAAATCTGCCAAAGCGCTCGATCGCCAACGCCTTGGCAAGCAGCGAATCGAGACGATCCAGATCCTTAAGGCCCTGCTGAATCTGTCGGGGGGATGGGCAAATCACCCAGCTACCTTGATGTGGAAGGGTCATGAGTACCTGTTAGCCGAGTATGGTATCGCCATATGCGATGAGTGGATCAGTCGCGGCTACAAAGACACCTGTCGCAGCCAGTTGATCGAGATTCAAGGCACATGCACAGTTAGTGATCAGAAGCCCTGGTGGCTTGGCAACGCAGAGATCCACAGGTCATGGCAGTCGTTGCTCCTAAGAAAGAATCCTGAGTACTACTCACCTCTTTTTCCAGATGTGGGAGATGATGTTCCCTTTGAATTTCCGCCACAGGTTCCTCCGGCGCAAGACGCCAAAACTGTAAGTTAATTGCAAAGGGCCGAAGTGTTGGGGTGTATAAGGTGTCGATGTGGGTATACCAGTGGTCTGCCGGGCTTGCCAGCAACACCCGAAAGGGTGATCTGGATTTAGGGGGAGTGTTTTGAAGAAGGTTCAATCGACAATCGTCATCGTCGCGATGGTTTTTCTGATGGCGGCATTGCCATCAACCGCTGGGGCGGCAGCATGGGGCACCCCGTACAATGTCGGTGATCAGGCAGCCACCTCTTCTGAGCCCGATATCGTGGGAATTCCTGGCGGCTCGGCTGTTGGAGTCTGGGTTCAGGACAACCTGATCAAGGCCTACCGATATGGTCCGTCAGGAACGGTTGGTAGCACTGAAGATGTTTCAACCGGAACTTCGACGAGCCCGCGAATTGCTGCAGACGCCACAGGCAACGTAATGGCCATCTGGCTTGAAGATGACGGGGGATTTCAGCGCGTCAGGGCGTCTATACGCGACTATGCCGCCGGCATCTGGAGCACACCGGAGTTCCTGTCAGCAGCGGGCGCCATCGCGGGCTATCCGGCATTAGAGTTTGATTCGAATGGCAATGCATGGGCCTTGTGGACCAGCGCCGGAACTCTCTACTACTCCACCTGGTCGCCAACAAGTAATACATGGAACGTTCCGGACTTCATAGACCTGTCAGCGAGTAACGAGACTCCCGCAATTGCCGCAGACGCATCAGGTGGAGTGCACATCGTGCACTCACATACAGTCGCTGCCAACGACCGTGCTGCCTACTCCACCTACAGCGGTGGGTCGTGGAGCGCGATTGAAAACCTTTCTACTGCAGGTGAAAACGCAGATACCTTTGACATCGCAGTTGACGGCAGTGGCAACGTTCATGCGGCATGGGTCAGGAGTGACGGCACCTACTATAGAGCTCAATCAAGAACGAAGTTGTCTGGTGCTGCCTGGGGTGCGGTTACTGATGTTGGCGGCGGCTTTGCTGGCAATGAATCTGGTCCGCAGCTTGGTGTTAATTCCTCGGGTGACGTGGTTATTGCCTGGACCAAAACAACCGGGTTGGCTACCCGAAGTATCCAATGGGCAGAGCAGTCTGCTGGAAGCGGAACCTGGAGTGCGACAGCCGAATTAACGGATCCAACCATGTACTCGGTAGAGCCGAAGATCCAGGGCACATCAACCGGATTCAATATGAACTTTTTGCAGGGGTCACCCACGCCTGCCGTCTATTCGACAACACGTAACTCGCTTGCAGACCCTTGGTCGACTCCCGCGGTCATCTCATCAGCTCCAAACAGCATCACTTCCCATGTAATTGATAAGGATTCAGTTGGCAACGTGCACGCAATGTGGCGCGAGGCTGTGGACCTCGATGTCGAAGCAGTGCACTGGGATTCAGTCGCCCCGACATTTGGCTCGACGTCAGTGCCAACTACTGCGACGACCGGCGTGGCAGTGACCATGACGGCGGATGTGAGTGACACGGGTAACGGCATCGGGGCAGATCAGCCAGCGTGGGACTTTGGTGACGGCACAACAGGCTCAGGCACATCTGTGTCAAAGACCTACAGCGCTGCTGGCACGTACAACGTGGTTTACACTGCAACCGACTACGCCGGCAACAGTATCTCCGGGCTCGGCACCATAACTGTTAGCGACGCTGGAGGTGGCGGTGGTGGTGCCGGCACAGGAACCGGTACCGGCACGGGCACTGGCACAGGTGGCACTGGTACGGGTACCGGCACGGGTGGCACGGGGAGTTCTGGCACGGGCACTGGCGGCTCTGGGTCAGGCTCGGGAAGCACTCCGACCTCTGGCGCCCCGACGAACACGGTTGCGCCGGCAGTAAAAGGCAAGGCTCGCGTTGGCAAGACCCTGAAGTGCAGTGGAGGCACGTGGGGCGGCTCGGCTCCAATGACATTAACCTACGCATGGCAGAAA
>CAYTTD010000085.1:0-6910 GCA_964440595.1 uncultured Gaiellales bacterium | reverse complement strand
GGCAAGGATGGCTTGCATTGCTTCGGTCGTGCTGTGATGAACGACGTATCGCGAGTCATACATGGCTCTCGACAGATCAAACTGGGCCTGACTGTATTTTTCACCCTTGGCCACGAATGGTGTGTCAGGAGTCTTGTGACCAGTCATCTCCTCAAGCACCTCGTTACCCGCCTTTGCCTGCTCAAACCCGCGGCGCATCGCCTCAGAGATTTTTGCATCCCATCTTGGAGTGTGATTGCCGATAACACTTGGCAGAATTCCTGTCCAGATTTCATCGGCTTGTGAGAAGCGATCGTACGCCCACTTTATTGATTCAAGATTGGGCGACGGCTTTGGTCGTGGTGGAATTTCTGCGGTTTTATTTGGAAGTGAAACAAGCATAGCTCGAATCTATCTACTCATCTTTTTGTCGTGTTGGACGCAGATTTAATTAAGGTCGCTGGGGGCCACGACGTGGGCCGATGCCACCACCGGGCCCACCAGTGATATGTTCGAGTTTCAAAATACATTGGAGGAAATATGAGCGAAAAATGGTGTGCACTTAGCGTGCGCAAGATTAAAGAAGGAAGCTGGGAAGAGTTCCGCAAGGGTTGGGACGTAGAAGAACACGGTGGCGATCATCCACCATTCATCAAGCAGATTTTCCACGTTCGCAGCGTCGACGACCCGAACATGATTGTTTCGATGGGCATTGCCGAGGGTGATGGTGAAGAGATCAGGTCATTCATGCAGCAGCCACTTTGGCGCGACCTTGATGCAAAGCGTCAAGCCGCCATGGACCCGTGGGTGGAAGAGACAATCGTTGACGGTGTATTCCAGGTGATCGACGAAATCGAGCCAGCCACTGTCTAAACCTCAATCAACGCCGCAATCGATCCTGGCTGATGGATCCAAACACTGGACGATCAATCCAGTTGTTTGAGGCATTTGCCGAGGTTCGGTTGCCATTCATGTTCCATGAAATAAGCATCTGACCATTCCGATTGAATTCGGGATGAATCAATGCGTTATAACTCAACTGCCCGGGCGCTTTGCTCGGGCCGTTGTGTATTACCCGCCAATCACTCCACGGCCCCATCGGGGAACGTGAATTTGCACATAGTATGCGAGTTGAGAAAAATCCTTCCTGTGAGACAAGCGCGTAACCGTCACCGGCCTTTACCACAGAAAAGCTTGGGCTCACCCCGCTCTTCACTGGCTTCGCAGCCTCGCGATTTGGCGACCAGTGGTCGCCTGTCCAAAACTCCCATGACCCACCGATATCACCTTGCCTTGCACGAGCGACGTATGCGAATTGGCCGGGTTGTTGCACTACTGCACCCGCCGCGTTTCGCACCTCCTTACGGTCTTCCATTCCGTAGATGTAGGTGTGATCCCCAGCGTCGAGCATGTTGACTCCCCAAGATACCTTGCCATGGCCAACCTCCTTGCGCGATACAAGCGAGAGGTCGCTCTTTCTAAGTACAAGGAGATCAACGCCAGCAGACTTGAAGTTCCACGAACCAGAGCCCCACGACTTAACCCTGTTCATGAAAACGTAAACACGATCCCCGACTACCTTGCCGGCAAAGGGCCAATACCATTGTCCGGGCTGCGTTGGCTTCATGAAGTCGTCAGGATTCCAATCAACCCCGCGAGTCAGTGTTGTCAACGTATTGCCGCTCTGCACGACCGCCGAGTTACGAATGAACTTACCATTCGAACGGATGCTGCCGTCCCAATTTCTGGTGTTGATCCAGCTGTCGCCATACAGCCACAGCACTCGTCCATCGCCGAGAGGAACAGAGTACGTTGCATCAGCAGATGTCCAGCCCGGCCCATCCTTGTTCCACGCACGATTGAACGAGTCGGGGTGTTGCGCCGAATACGGAAGCGGCCCCAGCTGCTTGGTGAAAGTCGCATACGACGGATAGCGAAACGGCCCTGCACCGGGAACAGGCGTAACGGGAGATTGCCAACCAGAGGTAGCTTCAAGCGCAGATACCGGCTGCCCGATCGCAGGTGCAGTCTGCTCAAGAGCCGGTGCCACATTGGCTGCTACTGGCATATAAGCGGAACCCGCAAATCCGCTACCGACTACAGATGAAGTCTCGGTCATCAGAACCCCGGTCTCTACTTGTGTTTGAGTCGTCCAATCAAACAGGCACAGGTGGTCCCGACAAACCCGGCATGCATCCTTTTATCGGATTTGGGGTTGGGATCGATTCAATTCTGGTGGCTCGCAGCCCACTTGATGATCGAATTTGAACCTGCAATTGCCGATCCATCGTCAAGCTTCAAAACAGGTAAGAGTCTTTGCTGCGTCAGATCAAAAATCTCCTGTCGCTCGCGCTCCAGGGAACCAGGCTTGAATCTGCGCCCACCAACTTTGACTACCTTCGGGTCATGCCCAGCCTTCCTTAATGCCCGAGCGGCCCGGCCACAGGGGTGCCCTGCCGACAGTGGCATTGAACTTCCGGCATCGCCGTTTCCACACGTATAGAGAATCACGAACATACTGATACCCCAATTGCTGCATTCTTTATTCACTGATCACAACGGACCATGAGAGCCAATCGGTTTTAGCATTAGTAATCCAAGGGTAAACCGATCGTTGCATGGAATACCGAAAATTCAAAGGAATCCCACAGATGAAACTCATCCCGAAATATTCACTGGTTGTCGCCATGGTGATGCTCATATCGGTTTTTGTCGGCGCTTGTGGAGGGGACGACGCTGACAGGAAAGAATCAAAGGCAACTGGCGAAAAGTCTGCAACGTCGAAAGGGGCGACCAAGTCAGGGTCGGATGATGCCAATTCCTCCGATGCGGGCACCAGTGAAGCCCTGAAGGTAGCGACAAGCGACCATGGCGAAGTACTGGTTGATGGTTCTGGCAAAGCGGTTTATGCATACTCCAACGACACCCCCATGACCTCAACGTGCGTGGATGCCTGCGCTGATGCATGGCCACCGGTACCAGCACCTGAAGACGGCAACCTCAGTGGCGGAGAAGGAGTTGAAGAGAGTCGCATGGCTACGATGTCCAGGCCTGATGGCACCCAGCAGCTTTCGATCAATGGTGCGCCGCTCTACTACTACTCCGGAGACGCCGAGGGCGAGTTCAAAGGCCACGGCCAGAATGGCGAGAATGGAAATTGGTCACTGGTAACACCACTGGGCTCGGCAGTCGGGGACTGATTAACTCCGAAAGTGGTATCTAAATCTTGTTCGGGCTTCATTCTGCCTTGACCAAGTCAACCTCCCATGGTTATCTGGAGAGGGGGGCATAGTGCTCGATATGCGTGGACTCATTTTTTTGGGAGATGAAGCCTTATGAGATTTAGCAGTTCCGAAAGCACGGGTTCAAACCAGCATAGTAAACAGCTAATTAGATCTGTTCAGCGCTATTTGCAAACGAAACCAAAAGAAGCGAACGACACGAGCGAAGCAGACTACGGTCGACGGCGCGGACACCTGCGTGCGTCAAATGCACCGCCACATGGTGAGACATCAACCATCCTTAGTGCTCCTGAATCGATATTCTCGGGCGGCGTTGACGCATCGATAGCTGCCAATTTCCCAAATTGGGGCGGCAGGCGCAGGGGCCATTGACGAAATGCAGGCAATGAACTCTTTTAGTGCACTTGAAGACCAGGTTCGAAAACAAATTGACTCGGGCAAAATTGATGGCGTTGCCAGATTCGCAATCAGATCGGTAACCGGATTGCTAAGTGAATCTGATTTTTCTGCCGCGCTGGAAAAGCTGGCAGGTTTTGCATCGATGATTGCTGCGACAAACGCAGACCACATTGCCATTCAGAACGAGTTGATTCAAATCAAGCTACATTCTGCTCGCATTGCATACCTGTTCCTTCATTCACCAGACGAAGTGATATCGCATTGGCAAGAAGTAGGCAATTTCGACCATTGCAGAATTGAGGCCTACGCACACATGATCCGACTCAAAGGAGTATCTGGTGCACAAAGGTTGTTTAGTGAATTCGATCCAGTGAACGAGCCAAACCTCGCAGACCACCGCTCTTCGTGGAATAAGCTGGTGGAAGCGCTGATACTGGAAGAGAACAGGGAATATTCAAATGCACAGTTGAAATATGATCAAGTCGCCTGCGAAGCAGCGATTCTTGAAGAACCTTATCTGGAGTTGTTTGCCCTTAATATGTCTGCTCGTAGAGCAAGCGTAGACGGAAATTTTGCTATGGCCCAGCGACACCTGGACGCTGCCGTAAATATTGCAGCGAGAACAGGATTGGTTGGTCTATACCGGCGGCAGCTTCTGGATCTGATCGATTTCATGCTTCTTGATCTGCGAGGCGTAGACGCATTAAATCGCCTTGATCAGGAGCTGCGACGATTGGGAAACCCAAACGGTAGATCAGAACAATTCCTCGAAATGAACGCTTTTTTGACGCGATGCCTGTGTGACAGCGGCAAAGTGGATGAGGCGGCTGTGCTGGCAAAAGCGATTACGAAGTCGATCCTGCAGATCGCACCCGAAAATTTCACCAGCGAAACTAGAATCACGCTATGCATTGTTGTTGATGTTCTCGCGGATGCTGATTGTCTGGATGAGCTTCAACACCTGAAAAAAATTGTTGAGAGAGAAGCAGCACGCGAATCTGATCAAGGCATCGCCGATGAACTTGCATTGGCCAGCATCATAGCTTCCCTTTCCCTTGAACCTCATTCACCGTTGCCAGCAGCCGCTGCCTCGCATTTTGTGAATGAGGATGTCGAACCGCTAGTTGCCGCACGCGCCAGCCGCTGGATAGCAAGAGCAGCCACCAGACATGGATGGACAAAAGAGGCGAACTCATTGGTAGGTATGCTTTTGGGCAAGGCACATGCTTCAGATGCCAGCAAAGCACACAAACTGGAGCTGGCCGAAGCCCGATTCCTTTTTGGCGCTAGCCAGACTGAAGTGATCAACGGCTCCGAGCTTCAGCAAATCTCTCGTCGCTGGCACAACGCAGGAAGAACATGTGACGAATTCAAGCTTCTCTATGCATGCCTTCATCATGCCGACACCCGCATGAACCAGGCAGATCGAACCCGATGCCTTACATCTTTGGTCAAATCCGCGAAAAACATCAATATGAGCTGGGCGCGAGATTCAGCTCTGACTTTTGCTCTCCAAGCGCTTGACCCCAAGCACGCGAAACTTGCGCAACACCGGCTGGTCAGAACATTGGACCCCACAATAAAAAGCCGACTATTAATGTCCACAAAACTCCACGGCGTCAAAGCCAGTGAACGCATAAGCCAACATATGAGCGCACGCCACGAAATTATCTTTGTAATGGATGGCTATGTCGGTGAATTCGATGACAACGCTGAAGGCGAAACCCTTCAATCACTGTTAGGCCCGGGAGATGTTCTGCTCACCAGCTCAACACCTGCTGTGTCTTCAAACGCGACAAAGAGAACCGTCGCACTAGGCAATTGCATTATTGCAGTCTTGCCAGGACACTTGGCCAGCGAAATCATCGCCGACCACCCTGAGTTTGCTCTCTGTATCGCCGAATGGGAGAAGCAAAAAATCTGCAATGATTCCGAACTCAGAGCTTCAACAAAACTCGAGGTATCTGAACGGGTAAACGAACTGTTGCGTCACCTCGATCTCAGATTTGGTTCGCAATCAATGGGCGGCGGGCGCGTAATCAGAACCCCCCTCAATCAACAGCAATTGGCTGATCTGATCAGTGTCTCTCGAAAATCATTGACGATTTCACTGAATACAATGCGAACAAACGGGTCACTCGATTACAAGCGTGGCAGCATCAATCTGCACGACACTTCCCTTATGGCATAAATGCCGCAAGTTGTTACCCAGGTAACAGACACCCCATCCAATGAGTCGTAACCTTTAGATACAAGGTGCAGACAACAACATGGGGGGAAGAACATGGCGCCACTTGAACTAAGCAACGCAAATCGCGAGATGGTGAACAAGGTAATGACGTGGGCGAAAAACAACCGCCCTGCGGGTGGAGAATCACAAGGCAGCCGCGTTTCTGTGACCGACTTCATCAAAAGCGGAGGAGCAGCAAAAGCACGAGAGCTACTAGAACAGGTTTCCAAGCGCAGCGAAAGCGCAGGCCAGGCTAATACGGGAGCACAAGCTGTAGGCACAGGAAATCCGGTTGAATTTGGCGGATTCGGAACTCCAGAAGTGAAGGCTCGAATCGAAGAAATTCAGACCAGAATGAAAGACAACAAGTTCATTGATTCAGCCAAAGAACTTCTCGAAAAAGGAGTACGGGTTTCAGCGGAGGAGCTTTCTCCTGAACAGATGGAGAAGATAAACAAGCTGCTCGAACAGCTTCCATTCAAGTTGGGTCAACGCATCAGTGATATCGCTGAGGCCCACACAACAACAAGTTGATGGTAAGCAGGATGCAAGGCATTGTCTCTCTGCCTTGCAGTTAAGAACAACACATACACAAACCAGAAACGGTTGCTCGACATGCTAGTCCTCATGTCGAGCAACCGGTCCCTTTTTAATGACTAGTATGCTTTGCCCCATGCACAGCGATCACGACACTCATAACGAACACACCGTAAGGGATCCCCATACTCATCGGTTTGATCCCACTCGCTACGACGAAAGTGTAAGACTCAAATTTCCAGATTACGATGCCTTCCAAGGGCGCATGGCAGAAATTGCACTTGCAGAAACAGGAGCGAATAGGTCGCCCAGAATTCTTGATCTCGGCATTGGCACAGGCGCGACGACGCAGGCTGTTATCGCGGCTATCCCCACCGCACATGTAATCGGCATCGACAACGAGCCCCTAATGCTCGCAGCAGCCCGCAAGCGATTCTCTGAAGATCGGGTTACGTTGACCGAAGGATCCCTTAACGCTGAGCTGCCTGATGATGAGTTTGACATTGTTGTCAGCTCGTTGGCC
>CAYTTD010000084.1:0-7011 GCA_964440595.1 uncultured Gaiellales bacterium | reverse complement strand
GTCCATGAAGGTCGAACAAAGTGACATGTGTATCCGTTCGGATAGTGCACCAGATAGTCTTGATGCTCAGGCTCTGCCTGCCAGAATTCTCCAGCCGGCTCAACCTGGGTAACTATCCTTCCCGGCCAGACTCCGCTCTCTTCAACGTCCCTGATGGTTTCAAGCGCCACCCTTTTCTGTTCGTCACTGGTGAAAAAAATCGCCGACCTGTACGAAGTGCCAACGTCATTGCCCTGCCTGTTCAATGTGGTGGGGTCGTGGATCTGAAAGAAGAACTCGAGCAGCTGCCGAAACCCCAGCACTTCGGGATCAAAGATAACTTCCACCGCCTCGGCATGACTTCCATGGTTTTGATAGGTCGCATTCGGCACCTCCCCCCCAGAGTAACCAACCCGCGTTGATTCGACGCCCGGAAGAGAACGAATCAGGTGCTGAACACCCCAGAAACACCCACCAGCAAGAATTGCAGTCTCTCGCGCCAATGGATTAAGCAGCACCTGGGAATGGCTGCCCCTGCTGATCGAGCGGCATTGGTGGATTCTGCGGATGAACTCCATGAGTTGTCATCGGTGGTGGAGGAGCAACAGGAGTCTGACCATGTCGCATTCGATCAAAGTCAACTTCCTCATTGACCGAGATCATTGATCCGGACGCACGCTTGCGCAGCTCACGGTCCATCATTACGGCATTGGCCTCAAGCAGTAGAGCAAAGTTTTGTTTGCTGGTAGCGTGGAACATCGCTTCTTCGACGGTAATGGTTCGATCAAGCACGAGCTGCAGGAGCGATTGGTCAAACGACTGCATTCCGTAATAGCCACCCTCTGCAATGGCGTCACGAATAAGTGGAGTGTCTTCGGGCCGCAATATGCAGTCTGTAACACGATTGGTTGCAACCATCACTTCAATGGCAGGCACACGCGATCTCCCGCCAGCGGTTCTGATGAGTCTCTGGGATACGATGCCTTTCAGCGTTCCGGCAAGCATTGCGCGTGCCTGCCGTTCCAGCTCCGGAGGGAAGAAGTCCAGCACACGATAAATTGATTCCATTACGTCAATCGTGTGCAGGGTTGAAAAAACCAGGTGACCGGTTTCGGCAGCACTGAGTGCAGTTCGCACTGTTTCTTCGTCGCGCATTTCGCCAACGAGGATCACATCAGGATCCTGACGCAAAGCTCGCCTTAGAGCCGATCCAAAGCTTGGGGTGTCGTTGCCGACCTCACGCTGATTGACGATTGAGCGCTTGTCACGGTGAAGAATTTCGATCGGGTCCTCGATCGTCACAACATGCCTCGACTCCGTCTCGTTGATCAAATCGATCATTCCAGCCAAAGTCGTCGTCTTGCCGGATCCGGTTGCTCCAGTCACAAGTATCAGGCCGCGAGGCACCTGGGCCAGCGTTGATATGACAGGCGGAAGGTTCAATTTTTCAAGTTTTGGCACAACATCGGAGATCACGCGAAGCGCAATTCCAATTTGGCCACGTTGCCGAAATACGTTTACCCTGAAGCGGCCGCACCCCTCAAGAGAGTAGGCGAGGTCACACTCCCCAGTCTTCTCAAACTCGCTTAGCCGATCGGGAACCTCTCGCGAGAGCTCGTGCACAATTTCTTCCATGTCGTAGTCGGAAAGTGCGTAACTCCCAGGAATCGTAGTCAGCTCTCCATTCAAGCGAATGATTGGCGCTGATCCGGCTTTAAGGTGTAGGTCACTGGCACCAACAGCTTGCACCCTTCGCATGGCATCATGAAGCGCATGAATGGCTCCACCAGTTCTGAATGCCGACATGAAATCTCCTTGAAGAAATTTTTCTTACTCAAGATCAGTCGGCAATTCGGGTGATCATCCTGAACCAAATCTAGCTAATTGGATCAATGGCAAACTCAGTAGAGCCTTCTGTCGTTCATCAATATCGACAGGGACTCGCGCTCGATCTGCCTTACCCTTTCAGGTGAAATTCCCAGACTTCGTGATATCGACTCGAGCGATTCACGAGACTCACCGTCCAAGCCAAAACGCCTCCTGATAATCATCTGTTGACGCTCACCAAGATCTTCCACGGCGTTGCGAAGCTTTACGCGTACATCCGCCGCAATAAGTTCCGCTTCAGGATCAACAGCGGCATCGTCCACGATGAATTCAGCCAGCGTTGAGTCAGAGTCTTCCCCGACCGAGTGATCCAGGCTCATTGGAGTCCTCATAGAGCGCCGAATGACCGAGATTTCATCACCTGTGATTCCAGTTAGTTCTGCAAGCTCCTCCAGGGTTGGCTCACGGCCATTACGCTCTGTGAAAACTCGTTCGACTGCTGATATCTGCTGGCTGCGCTCGGATATATGCACCGGAGTTCGAATCACCTTGGCCTTATCTGAAACTGCTCTGGAAACAGCCTGCCTGATCCACCACGTAGCATAGGTAGAGAACCTGAATCCCTTGCGCCAATCGAACTTGTCGACAGCCCGGGCCAATCCAATCGACCCTTCCTGAATGAGATCCTGAAACGGCAGCCCCTGCCCTCTGTACCTCTTTGCGATCGAAACTACCAGTCGCAGGTTGGCCTCGATCATGTGTTGTCGCGCCGCATGGTCACCGGCTTCAATTCGCTTTGCCAGCTCGACCTCTTCATTCGCAGTCAGGAGGTCAACCTCTCCAATACGATCAAGAAAAGTGAACAGGCCATCCTGTGAACCGTGCTCCTGAGCTGCTACAACTAACTCTGCAACCGCCATGTCAAACTACCTTCCGTCCTCTAATAATGCCTTCAATATCTATTTACTTGGAGTTGCCCCGCGGTTCACGGGTTAGCACTACAGAGAAAAGGAATTCACCAAATTGCAAGAGGTTTAAGCAGTTAGGAACCGTTTGTTCCAATGCGTTCAATAATCATTTGGACCCTGTTTCTCAAATCCGGATCAGGCCCAAGTGTCAAAGATTTTTCCAGGGCGGCTACCCCTTCCGCCTTTTCTCCAGACCACAACAGAATGACGCCCCGGTGTGCCTCCACGTCTGCGTTGGCTTTCTTGGCCTCACGCTCGAGGATTCCCAGCGTAGCTCTTGGATCGTCCTTGTTGAAGTGAGCAATGGCTATCGCGGCGTCGAGATCACCTCGCCTGCCGGCAAGGTAACGATACTTGGCAGCAAGCCCAGCAGCCCGGCGCCTGTCGTCCGCCTCAATGGCAGCCAACAGCTCACGAATCGCCTTTGACTCGATATCTCCCCTTACAGCGACACTCTTATCAACCGAGGAAAGCAATGGTGGATATCCGGGTGCCAAACCGGGATGCAAAAGATCGTCGGCGCGCCGCGCAACATCAAATGAACCAGAATTTTTTCTCGCTGCTCGAAGTGCAGACATCAGCGTCTTTCGAGCCTGCGTATCCTGACCTGCGAAGACCTGAGCCACACCTAGGTGAAGAGATATCCATGCCCTGATTGCATCGTCGTCTTCGCTGTCAAGAATGCTCTGGAGCTCACCCAAAACCTGTTCTGATCCTGCTGAGTTCCACCGTGATAATGCAAGAGCAACTTGAACTTCCTGATCACCGGGATTTTCTGCGGCCACGGGGGCAACCAATTTGAGGGCCTCATCTGCGCGCCCTTTTGCCAGCTCCCTGGCTACTTTAACCACGATCTCGTTGTGGCGACTCTGGTCATCATGAAGTATTAGTGGTGGCTGTTTTTTCGAAGCAACCTCGGCACGCTTTTTTGGCGCTTCTCCTGTTATCAAGATGCTTCCAACGATTGAAACGACAATGATTGCCAATGTAGATACAACAGCGGCAGATCTCCAGCGCAGCCGCGAAAGGCCGAGTTTTCTATTCGTTGAGTTTTCAACCTGCATGCAGAAAGCCATCCTCCAGTCAGATCATATTAACTCAATTACAATGGCAGATTGCTCAAGATTACGGAACTTTGTGCCGATGTCGCGTTGCGGGAGGCCCACGTCCCACAATGCGACGATGCAATAAAAACAAGTTGAACACGACTAGCGCCACAAGGAAATTGATGACGGCGCTGATTATCGCTGGACTTACGATCCTGTTGTTACCTCCCGCTTTTTCTGGCGCCGCCTCAAACAAGAAGCCAAAGAAAAACAAATCCGCAATCAAGGTAAATCCAATCCTTGAATCGTCTTTTGCGGATGCCCGCAAGCAGGCAACAAAACCTGACAGGAAGGCAACGTTCAGCCTGAACAAAAGAGACAAGAATGCTTTGAGTGCTCACAAGGAAGCTGAAAATCTGCGCGATCAGGCCGAAGACATTCGCGGAAAAGCTCACGTTTACGCCGACCGAATAGCCAAGATTGAAGAGCTGCTTGAGGCGGCGGAATATGACGAAGCCAGACTACGCAGTCAACTTGAGGAACGGATCGTTGCCGCGTACAAGAGTGGTGAGAATTCCGATCTTGCCTTCCTGTTGTCAGCTGACGGTCTCGGCGACGCAGTTGAACGAACCGAAATGATCAACAAGCGTACAGCTGACGATCAAAAGCTTTTGGAGGACTATGAGCTTTCGGTAACCAGGCTTGAGGAGCTAAAGATGGCTTTGGAGGAGTTGCAGAGCCTTCAGGAGGAGCGCGCCGCCAATCTTGACCTCCAGGCGATCAACCTGGATCGCAAGATCCAGACGGCAAGGTCATTCCACGTTGAGAAGAAATCCGAAAAGGGGGAACAGCTGAGGCGAGCCGAGATCGAGGGGCGCATAGATCATTCTGAGAAGGACACATGGTACGTACTCAATCCCAAGCAGGAAGATATGTTCAGCTTCCGCTTCAGTGGAATGATGACCCAAAACGACTGGACTGGCGGAGCCCGCACACCCGCAAGACCGGCAACTCCGGCACAGATTGCACGAGTGCTCGCCGACCCAAGAATACAGCTCGACTCATCCGGCATCATGGACGTACAAAACGGCGCGATAGATGGCCGGTTGCTGGACGCATTAACGCTGATGGGGCAACGCTTTGGAAGCATCATCGTGACAAGCCTCAAGAGTGATCACGGCGTCTACACGACCAGCGGCAACGTATCCATGCACAGCTACGGATGTGCCGCCGACATTGGCACCGTGGCAGGACAATTGATCACGCCATCCGCACAGGGACCAGGCACAATCACCGAAGAATCCGTACTGTTTCTATCTTCACTACAGGGCGACCTTGCCCCCCACCAGGTGATCACTCTATACAGCTATGGTGGCCCTTCAGTTGCAATGGGTGACCATGGAGACCATATTCACCTTGGCTATCACTGCTGAGGGCATGGAAATAGTTTCTAGATAATTTCGGGAACAGGATGATCCTCGCCAGGCAACACCTCAGTGGGCGGAGGCTCTGGATCCATGAACGGATTCACTGGACGCCTCTCAGCGGCAGTACTAAGCACAATCATCGTTCGCGTTCTTTCGATTCTTGCGATTGAGCGAATGTTCCAGACCAATCGTTCCAACGCAATGGTGCTCTGCGCCCGGACCTTGAGGAGAAAACTCTCGTCACCGGCGACCGAGTGACACTCCTCCACCCCAGGTAGATCTATCAGTCTTTCTCGGGCATCGGTATACGTTGCGCCACCTCTTTCACTGACTGCAACAAGGCCGTGACCTCTGCGCCAACTGCCCTTGGGCTCACCAGCGCCATATAGCCTTGGATCACTCCGCGTTGCTCAAGCTTGCGCACGCGGTCATGGGCTGACGCAGTGGAAATCCCTGCCTCTTCAGCAAGCCTTGCATATGTTGCCCGCCCTTCAACCTGAAGCAGGTTGATTATCTTCCAATCCGCATCGTCCAGCTTGATCGGCTTCTGTTTCTTTTGTGGTGCAGGTGATTTAGCCATGCCCGGATCATATTGGATACCATAAAGCCTTGCGCTTGCCCCTCGATGTTTGGGCATGCCCCACACGGGAACAGGAATAAGGCACCAGCTTGCCAACTCGATAACAGGAAGGATCAGCCAGAATGCTCGTAAAGAACATGATCGATACAACAGAACCGTTTCCAACAATCAAGTCAGATGACACTGTCCAGCAGGCAGCTCGTCTTATGAGGGGGGCCGATGTACGCGCTGTTCCCGTCGTTGAAAACGGAAGACTCGTCGGTATCATTACCGACTGGGACGTAGTTGATTCATTTGCCCAACGAGCACATGAGCTGTCAGATATGCCAGTTTCTGCCGTAATGACCAGCGAAAACCTGATCACCATCGGTCCAGAGGCGACTGTAGCCGAGGCAACCGATGTACTTGGCAGACATCGTGTACACCATCTGCCGGTAATTGACGGAGATAAGTATGTCGGAACACTGTGTCTTGGACTTGAATGGAGCGAGGAAGGAATGCTTACGCCGCCTGTTCGTCCGACACTCACTGCCCGACATCCTTAGACAGTCCAGCAGGCTAATTGCTCTGTTCCTAGTGCCGGCTCTGGCATGGTTTACCCAGAGCGCAAATGCCGCTCAAAGTGACGTAATCAAGATGACAACGTCGCCCGGGCGGATCGACGCAACGCTTGCTCCTGGCGAATCCACGACCAGGGCCATGACGATTGTAGCCGACAAATCCCACGGCCTGACTGCAAGTTTTGAACATGCAGATGTGGGGTTCAGCGAACAGACGTACGAGCCTGTTTTCATTGAGGACTCTGCACCATCAACTACCTTCTTCTCTACGCGTGATTGGCTGGTGGCAAACCCTGCCACGATCAAATTGAAACCGGGTGAGAGAAGAGTTGTAAAAATGAACATCTCGGTTCCCGAGACCGCTACGCCTGGTACTCATGTTGGCGCAGCACTCTTCAGAACTGTGCCACCCGAACCCGAGCCTGGAGCCAAAGTAGTCTCATCAGTGCGAAGTGGCCCTCTGGTTTTTGTTCACGTAACGGGCGCAGGTAAACCGAAGCCGGCAATCGATCGGTTCAAACTTGACGGACTAATTGGAGAGGGGCCGGTACGCCCCCAGTTGGTCATAAGCAACGACGCCCCCACCGCCTACTTCTATCACGCGATTCTCACGATGGAGGGCAT
>CAYTTD010000083.1:0-7015 GCA_964440595.1 uncultured Gaiellales bacterium | reverse complement strand
GGTAAACGGCACCGTTTCGATAACAAAACACATACCTGTTGGTGCCGGTTTGGGGGGAGGCAGCAGTGATGCGGGCAGCGTTTTGAGGGCATTGATGAATTTCCCCGAGATCACATTGAGCCGCGATGATGCAGTGCGGATTGCATCCGCTATTGGTAGTGATGTGCCTTTCTTTGTGGAATCAGGATCTCCGTGTTTTTCATCTGGTAGAGGGGAAATGATTGAGCCGATAGATGCTGTTTTTTCAAACGAGATTCGAAGTCTTCTTCTTGCATGGCCAGGGGTTGAACAGAACACCGCAAACGTGTACGACCGGTTTGAAAAAAAAGGATCGTCTGGCACCACCATTCTGCCTACGCAAAAAGAGATGGTCGAAGAGGTTTCAAGCGGAAGATTCAGGAATGATCTTGAGACATCAGCCGTTGAATCGTGCCGTGAGTTGGGTCTGCTCATTAATTTTGTTCGTGCTAGCGGTCATACGGCATTCGTAGCTGGAAGTGGGTCAACCGCGGTAATCGTTAACCCGGACCCCGGCCTTCCTGACAAGTTGTACACCGCATTGGGCGATCGAATTCCCGGTTTATGGTTGGCAGATGCAACCTTCATAAATGAGTTTCCTTCAGGCACCAGATGCAGTCGAACATTGTATTATCCATTCTCCGATAACGGTGGGGCGTGGCCAAGCGGTAAGGCACCGGGTTTTGGTCCCGGCATTCGGAGGTTCGAATCCTCCCGCCCCAGTTGCTTTCAATCGTTGTTGTGATGCTGAAAAGCTATGCAGAGGAGATTCAGCAGGATGAGTCATTTTGTATCGGGAGGGCGCGATGAGCGTCAGGTAGCAGCAGTTGTGCTTGCAGCCGGCAAAGGCACAAGGATGAAGTCTGCGAGACCCAAGGTCCTCCATGAAATTCTTGGTGAGCCCATTATTGGTTGGGTTTTGCGTGCACTGACAGGTGTTGCTCCTGTGAAAACCGTGGTGGTGGTCGGACACGGTTCTGAGGAAGTTTGCAATGCCTTGCCTGAGGGCGTTGAGATCGCTCACCAGGAGAAGCAGCGCGGTTCTGGGGATGCGCTGGTTTCAGCGATGTCATCGCTTGCTGGATTTGACGGGACAGTGATTGTGATAAACGGCGACGGTCCGTTGTTTCGCGCAGACACATTGAAGTCTGTAATTGATGGACACACTGGTGCCGTAGCGACAGGTACAGCTCTTGGTATCCGTGGTAGCAGAGAGCTGCCATATGGGCGTCTCTTATGTAACGAAAACAATGAACTGGTTGAAATAGTTGAGGCGTCAGAGGCAACGCCTGAACAACTGGACTGTGATCTCCTGAATGCAGGAGTGTATGCGTTTGAGATGTCTCAGCTAAGTCCTGCATTGAGCAAGCTCGATGCAGAAAACTCAAAAGGAGAGATTTTCATCACCGACCTTTTTGGAATCATCCGGGGTAATGGCGGCTCAACTGTCGTAGTTGAGGCTGGCGGACCGGATGAGCTCCTTGGGGTGAACACGTTGGCCGATCTTGCAACGGCTGAAAAAATGCTTACCAACCGAATTATTGACAGTCACCTCGCCACAGGGGTCACGGTCAGAAGTCGTTGTACGGTCACTATTGGCCCTGACACCGTTATTGATCCCGACGCCATCATTGAGAAGGGGTCAACTCTTCTTGGAAGATGCAACATAGGTGCAGGTGCCGTTGTTGGCCCGTATACGACACTCACGGACATGCATGTAGGGAGCAACGCTGAGGTGATTCATTCGTATTGCGCCGGATCTTCTATTGGCGATGGAGCCAAAGTCGGGCCATTTGCCTATATCAGACCTGACGTTACGATGGCCGAAGAGACCAAAGCTGGTGCATTTGTCGAGCTGAAAAACACTAGAGTCGGTGCTCGATCCAAGATTCCACATCTGAGTTACATTGGTGATGCGACCATAGGCACCGATTCAAACATCGGAGCGGGTACCATCACCGCTAACTATCGGCCAGAGCTCGGCGGAGGAAAGCAACCGACAAGAATAGGGTCGCGTACTCGAACCGGATCCGACAACGTATTTGTGGCGCCTGTGAATATTGGCGATGACGCGTTTACAGGCGCCGGATCAATTATTGTCAACGATGTACCAGATAATGCGCTGGCTATCGCCCGCGCGCGACAGGTCAATCTGCAAGACTATGCACAGCGCATAAAAGGTGCGTCAGGCAACAGCAGCAATTCTGGTAACAAGGTTGGCGACAAAGCTGGAAGGTAATCAACAGGTGTTTGGCACTCAAAATGATGTTCCATTGGCAACCTTGCCAGGCATGATGCCGCCCCTTGTGAATCACTCGAACGAAGGCAACTCGATGCAGTCTGGGTCACACGCCTGGAGCGAAAGTGCTTTAGGGCGTTCAAGCGAGAAGCGGTTAATGGTCTTTTCCGGGTCAAGCAATCCTGACCTGGCGGTGGGCATTGCCCAGAGACTAGGTATCAGACTTGGAGATGTTACTGTCAAGCACTTTGCCAACGGCGAGACGTACGTCAAGTTTGATGAGTCCGTAAGGGGGGCTGACGTCTTTCTTGTTCAATCGCCATGTGGGCTTGGGCAGATCAATGATCAGCTCATGGAGCTATTGATCATGATCGACGCGGCCAAGTTGGCGTCGGTTCATCGAATCACGGCTGTGATGCCCTGGTATCCATACTCGCGGCAAGACAAAAAAGTTTCTGGTCGCGAGCCGATTACCGGTAAGTTAGTCGCGGATCTGCTACAGGCCGCAGGCGTGGATCGTGTGTTATCGATGGATCTACATACTGGACAGGTTCAAGGATTTTTCGACATACCCGTTGATCATATGACTGCGGTTCCTATCCTCGCCACATACTTCCGCGATCTGGGGCTGGGCGGCGAAGACACCGTTGTCGTTTCGCCAGATGCCGGTGGAGCAAAGCGTGCCAAGAAGTTCGCAGACAAACTCGAGTGCTCACTGGCGATTCTTACGAAGGAGCGACCCGGACACAACGTGGCAGAGGTTACGAACGTCATCGGTAGAGTTCGTGGGAAAACCGCGATAATGATCGACGACATGATCGATACCGCAGGTACCCTGTGTGCTGGCGCGAGCGCCTTGATGGAGCAGGGAGCAAATAGAGTCTATGCATGTGCTACACATCCGGTATTTTCCGGCCCCGCGCTGGAACGAATCGCTGGTAGCGTTATTCAGGAGTGTGTGGTGACCGACACGATCCCTGTTGACGTTAGGACTCAGCCAGAGAACATCAGGGTTTTATCTGTCGCTGGTGTGCTGGCCGATACGATACGAAATGTGTTCTGCGACGAGTCCGTGAGCTCGATATTTGGTGGAGAAAATCAGTTATTCTGACATCAGTCCGAATAAACCGAACCGCACGCCGGCATTTTTGGTTATGATTGGCTGTCGATCTGAACCCCACGAAAGGTACGCACGATGAGCCGCGTTTCACTGAAGGCAAAAACACGTGATTCTTCTAACAAGTCTCCAGAGGCACGACGCCTTCGAAGTCAGGGCAGAGTCCCTGCAGTCATGTATGGCCATAACGAGTCGCACTCAATCAGCCTGGATGAGTTGGAGATCGCTGCTGTAATTCGAAAGGGCGCAACAATCGTTGATCTTGACGTTGAGGGGCTCGGGCAGAAGATAACTCTTTTGAAGTCACATGACACTCACCCGGTTAGAGGTGATTTGGTGCATGTTGATTTTCAGGAAGTTCGAATGGACGAAACCGTCAAGTCACACGTGCCGCTGAATCTCACAGGAGAATCACCGGGCGTCAAGCTGGGCGGAGTGCTGACACAGGCTACCCACGAGGTTCATATCGAATGCGCAGCCGCCTCGATCCCTGATGCGATCGACGTGGACATCTCATCCGTAGACGCCGGTGACACGATCACACTTGCCGATGTTGCTGTTCCATCAGGAGTTACATTCCTGGACGATCCAGGCATGAATATCTTGAGCTGCAACGTGCCGCGTAAAGCACGCAGCGCTGCCGCTGGTGCTGATGAAAGTGCAACGGGCGATAGCGAGGGTAGCTCGGACAACGCCGATGGCGAATCCTGAACCTGATTGGCTTATCGTAGGCCTTGGTAATCCAGGCGTACAGTACGTTGATACACCACACAACGTGGGGTTTGAGGTAGTTGACCTTCTGCACTCCAGGCACAGTTTCAGGACAATTGAAAAATTCCAGGGTATCTTTTCGTATGGCGAGTACGATGATCTGGATGTCGGCCTGCTAAAGCCGCTAACCTGGATGAACCTTTCTGGCGGTAGCGTAAAGGCCGCAGCTAGAGCACTTGGTCTGAAGCCGGATCAAATAATTGTTGTCCATGACGACGTTGACCTTGAGCGGGATCAGGTCAGGTTGAAGTCAGGTGGTGGTCTAGCCGGGCATAATGGGTTGAAGAGCATTGCCGGATCACTGGGGACCAATGACTTTCACAGGCTGAGGGTTGGTGTTGGGCGACCTGAACGAGGTGATAGGCGCTCTCTGAGTGATTGGGTACTTGGGCGCATGCCCGATGAATGGCAATTTGACGATTGGTATGCCAAGGCTGCGGACTCAATTGAATTGGTGTGGCGCCAGGGTATGCGAAGTGCAATGAATACAGTAAATGCTTCGTAGTCATAAAGGTTGTTATAAGGGGGATCTCGATGTCGCTTATCGCGGTCGTTGATCACATTGCCAGACGTCCTGACGTAGCCGTGTGGCTGGATGCGCATAGTGGTGCAAAGCAGGGAGTCCGTGTGAAGGCATCAGAGGCGTTGCTGCCTGTGCTTATTACGGTGCTGAAGACTGGCCGTGGAGGCTCAGACGGAGAGCCGACTCTGATAGTGGTGGCTGACGATTCGCAGGCAGAGGTGTTGGCACAGCAGATAAAGTGCTTTCTCTCAGCGGATGACGATACCGTGGCGCCTTATGTATCGCGTGGCGTTTGGTTCGGAGCCGGCGTTGACCCCACGCCGCATCGTGTGGGTGAGAGAGAGCATGCAAGAAGCGTGGCCCAGGGTGGAGGTATTGTAGTTGCTTCGATAGAGGCAATGACAGAGAAGTTTCCCCCCGATGATTTGCGAACCAGGGAGATTGTGTTGACCGCGGGGGCAATCCTGGGGCGAGACAAGGTCATCAGGGATGTAGTCGCAGCGGGCTATAGCCGGGTTGAACAGGTTCAGGATCGTGGCGACATAAGCGTTCGCGGTGACATTGTTGACATCTGGCCAACAACTTCTGCTTATCCCGTTCGCGTGGAGTTCTTTGACGACGAAATTGAAGAGCTGAGACATTTCTCGCCAGTTACTCAGCGCTCCATGGCAACGCTGGGCAAGGTGCTGATCTGGCCCGCCGGTGAAACCGTGAATGGCGTTGAATTTGACGTTGAGCAAGGGGGGGTGACATTTGCAGGCTTGATGTCGGGTGCGATTACTTACGTGGTTGAACCAGACCGCGTTCAATCTGTATTTGACGAACTAATGGATGAGCTTGCGAGTGGTGAACACATTGAGGGTGCATGGGATTCACGTTCTTCGGTGCAGAGAGAGATTGATGGTGCAAACGTTTTCGGATCTCTGGTTGAGCACGCTGACCACGTGTTTGAAGGTACTGTGCCTGTGTTCAGCGCGATTGGTGTCGCAGAGGCAGAGGCAGCGTTAAAGGGGCTGTCTGATCAGGAGATGCACGTTGTCGTGGCAGTGCCATGGCGTGGAGAGCTTGAGCGCCTGCGGACCAATCTGGTGAGGCTGGAAACCAGTGTCCTGGATGATTCATTTGGCGACTTTGCCGATGAGCCAACCATCAACTTTGTGTTGTCCAATCTTATCGGCGGTTTCATCAGCAAGCAGTTCGGTATCGCAGTGTTTCCTGCGTCAAAAGTGTTGCGTACCCGCGCGGGGAGTGGCAGTTCGTCTTCGGGGTCAGTTGCTGGCAGCGTAAAGGGCGCCCAGGAGGCCCTTAGTGCATTTCGACGGCTTGTACCGGGTGACTTCGTAGTACATGAGGATCACGGTGTAGGAAGATTTACGGCCTTTGAGACAAAAACCGTTGCGGGCGTTACACGTGACTACCTCTACATTGAGTTCGAAGGGGAAGACCGTCTATATGTTCCCCACGAGCAGATCGGAAAAGTAACACGGTATATCGGAGCCGACGGATCGGCACCAAAGCTTTCAAAGCTTGGAGGCAACCGGTGGGTGAAACTACGAAACCGCACCCGCAGCGCGGTGAGAGAACTTGCAGGTGAATTGCTCGCCCTTTATGCCAAGAGAAGTCGCGCCAAGGGTCATGCTTGCGCAGCCGACGATGAGCTTGTCCAACGGTTTGAGATGTCGTTTCCATTCAAGGAGACTGAGGATCAGCTCAAGGCCATTGAACTGATCAAGGGCGACCTTGAACGAGACCAGCCAATGGATCGGCTGCTTTGTGGTGACGTTGGCTTCGGCAAGACCGAAGTTGCAATGCGTGCGGCCGCAAAGGTGATTGAGTCGTGTCGTCAAGTGCTGGTGCTTGTGCCCACGACCGTTCTCGCCCAACAGCATCAGGTGTCCATGAGCCAGCGATTTGGCGACTTGCCAGTGACCGTTGAGATGGTCAGCCGGTTTCGAACAAAGAAACAGATTGACGCGACACTGAAAAAATTCTCTGAGGGCAAGGTAGACATACTGATCGGCACACATCGTCTGCTTTCCCGAGATGTACTTCCCAAAGATCTTGGGTTAATAGTCATAGACGAGGAACAGAGATTTGGAGTAGCTCAAAAAGAGAAGCTGCGACAGATGAGAGTTGAGGTTGATGTGCTCTCCATGTCGGCAACGCCAATCCCCAGAACGCTCCATATGTCTCTTAGCGGCATACGCGATATCTCGATAATCCAGACTCCTCCTGAGGGAAGGCGGGCAGTTCACACCCATGTTGGTGAGTACGATGTTGAATTGATCAAGGCGGCGATCGAGTGTGAGATCGATCGTGATGGTCAGATCTTCTTTCTGCATAACAG
>CAYTTD010000082.1:0-7057 GCA_964440595.1 uncultured Gaiellales bacterium | reverse complement strand
CCCGAGGCTGGTCAATTGGGAGCCAAGATGCACATGAACGCCGCAGGCATCGATCAGTGGGTTGTCTGCGGCACGTGAAAGCAGGCTCAGCCCTTCATCAGGTTCAACGCCAAACTTGCTGCCAGTGTGAGCCGTCTTTATGTAGCGGTGGGTCTCGGCATCGATACCGGGAGTGATCCGCACAAGTATTTTCTGTGACCTTGCACTACCCGCAACAGCATTTGAGTCTTCTGCCAAGACCGCCTCAAGCAGGTCAAGCTCATGACTGCTGTCGACAACGATATAGCCAACACGCGCCGTGACCCCTGCACGGAGCTCGGCGACGCTCTTGTTGTTGCCATGCATCACGATCTTTTCTGAGGGCACACCGGAACGCAACGCTATGGCTAGCTCGCCCTCTGAGGCTACGTCTGCTCCCACACCTGATGCCACAACAACTTCAAGCAGTCGGCGTGTACACATCGACTTGCATGCAAAAGCAATGTCAACGCCCGCTTCATAGCCCGCGAATGCCTCCTTATAGGCGGACAGCGCTGACTGAACATGTTGAACGTCAACTACGTGCAGAGGAGTGCCAAATTCTCTTGCAAGCTCAACGCAGTCGACACCACCCACCGTGAGATGTGCATTGGTTATGTTGGCGGTTTCTGGTAGAGGGCCGGAAACGCCACATTCAATCGGGGTGCCATGAACGGTTATCTGACTAATGGTTTTCATCCCGTGAATCATATTCGGGAATTGCATTGCGCGTGTGATTGTTTTGGCTTGGGATCGTGCGGGTAGACGCGCTGAGTTGACACAAGATCAAGGAGAAATGATGTTCAGGGTTTTGGGATTTCCACTTGTTATGTTGCTTGCCGTAGCGCTTCTTGTTGGAGGTTGTGGAGAAGAGAAGAAGGCCAACGATGACAAGAATGCCTCAAGCAAGACCAGGTCGAGCGAGGACTCCTCAAAGGATGACACCGCGACCTCCCCAACACCAGCGACGGATGGCAGCGAAGCTTCCGAGGGCGGTGGCGATGGCGCTGGCGCCAGTGAAGCAGTCTCAGGTGCTCTTTCAGATCTTGCCGGCAAGAGGAAGCTCAGCAAGGCAAAGGTGACCTACAAGATGGACATGGGCAGCACTGCTGCAGACCAGTCCGGTATGGGGACGACCGAGATGACACTGGCAATGGACGGTGAAAAAGCAGTGGTTGAGATCTCTGGCATGAAGATGTTCCAGGAAAGAACTGCCTATACGATCTGCATGGATCAGACAAAGAGCTGCTTCAAGGTTGATGATCCGAAAGCCGCCGAATCGCAAGGACTGAATTCTGCGGTTGCTGACTTCATGGGAGCCGCTGACGCGCTTGAGAACGAGGGCGATCTTGACGGAGTGAAGCAGGAAGATGACAGAACATACGCTGGTCGTGACGGCGCTTGCTGGTCATACACCTGGGCGGGACTCGGTGGTTCAACTCAGGCCGAATCATGCCTTGACAAGGAGACAGGCGTGCCGCTTTACATGTCTTGGTCAGTAGATACAACCCAGGAATCAGGCAAGTTCGCCTACGAGGCAACAGCGTACTCAACGCCAACCGATGCAGACTTCAAGCCGCAGTATCCCGTAACAGACATGAGCAAGCTGACAGATGCTGCTGGTGGGGGACAGATTGACCCCGCTGAGGCACAGAAGCTTGCCGAGCAGATGAGCCGCAATCAGTAACGGCTATCGGCGCCAGCCTCAGCCCTTTCGCTTGGATCCAAAGTTGGCGGTCCAGTAACAGCCATATGTCGTGTCGACGTTGCATGCACGCTTAATGCCGATCGCCGTGTAGTTGGGATTGTTCAACACAGCCCTATGCAGTTTTGATGCCAACCACTGATCCAGAACGTCAGTTGAGTACATCTGTCCAGCTGCGAGGTTTTCACCTGTATATGAGCTTTTGACCGGGTATCCAGCCTTCTCAATGCGGTCAAATGGTGTAAGACCCTGATTGTCGGTATGTGAAAAGAAATTCATGGTCGCCATGTTTTTTGAATGCTTGGCGGCGGCCGCCTCGAGTTTACGGTTCACCTTGAGCTTAGGCAGACCCTGCTCGTGCCGGTAATGATTTATTTCAGCAATCAATCTCTTCTCTTGCGCCTTGTCCAGGTTTGCTGCCATGTCATTCGAAGCAGTTCTCGCCATTGAGTCGGTAATCTTCCTCGAATCAATGACCTGCATTGGTGAAGTTCCTGAAGCCAGAAACAGCCAGTAGGTCAAGAAAACGCTGGCTGAGAGCAATACAAGCAGGCTAATAGCTAGTGGCGCGGTGATAACACCATCAGATGATGGCGAGCGACGTGGGGAATCGTTCATGAATCCAACGTAATCGGAAGTTGGCTTTTCGGCAAGAGTTTTCCTGATGCGCCCGGGAGGATTCGAACCCCCGACCCCCTGATCCGAAGTCAGGTGCTCTATCCAGCTGAGCTACGGACGCAAGCTTTAGGGTGTGTATCTTACATCACCATGTTAGGCTGTTGAATACCATGCGGAAATATGCGGGCGTGGCGGAACTGGTAGACGCGCAGGATTTAGGATCCTGTGGGCGCAAGCCCGTGGAGGTTCGATTCCTCTCGCCCGCATACATCGCACTGGTTTTTTTGTTGAGAACAGGCAGGGAATGATGCTGAAAACCAAAGTTGAACGCCTCGATGGCAATATGTTGCGCCTTGATATCGAGGTGCCGCCCGAAGACGTAAAAGAAGCAACGGATCACACTCTGCGCCACTTGGCGTCTGATCTGCACCTGCCTGGCTTTCGCCCGGGCAAGGTCCCGCCGCAGGCGGTGCTGGCTAAGCTCGGCAGGGAGGCCGTTACCGCTGAGGTTGTTCGGCATCACATTGACCACTGGTATGGCGCTGCAGTTGCTTCCAGTGGGATACGGCCCGTTGGCTCACCAGACGTGGACTTCCCCGAGTCGACTGAAGAAGACGGGTCAATGAAGTTCAGCGTTACCGTTGAAGTGGTTGCCAAGCCGAAGCTTCCCGATCTCGCCGGATTAGAGGTGCCGAGGCCCGAGCCACCTGAGCTCGAGAAGTTTGTGAAGCAGGTTCTTGATGCCACACTGACCGGTGCCGGTGAGTTAACTGAGACTGGCGAGGAGGCAGTTGAGGGCAACGAGGTTCTAGTTGACTTCAGGTGTGAGATTGACGGTAAGCCAGTTGAGGGTGCCGCAGCAGTTGGATACCAGGCGCGACTCGGCGACGGGCGCCTGCTTCAGGAAATCGAGCAGGCGATAATCGGAAGCAAAGCGGGAAGTGAACTCAAGGTGGATGTAGAGTTTGGTGACGACCACCCCATGAGCAATCTGGCGGGGCAGACAGCCGTATTCCACGTCACGCTTCGTGAAGTCATGGATCTGAAGCTTCCAGAGCTAACCGACGAGGTAGCAGCCAAGGTCAGCGAATACTCCACTGCAGCTGAGCTTCGCAAGGATATTGAAGACATGGTCAGGGCGCGCTTCGTGCATGAGATCGACGGCATTTTCCGAGGCAATGCCGTGGCAAAGCTGGCCGAAGCCAGTGAGGTAGAGCTTCCACCCCAGATGGTGCAGAACCGTCAACAGGAGTTATATCGCGGCTTCCGCGATCAGCTTGCGCAGTCAGGGCTGGCGATCGAGGCCTATCTGAATCAGGTTGAGAAATCGATGGAAGATCTGATGAAGGAGCTCGAAGAAGGGGCATCCGACGACATCAAGCGCGAGCTGTGCCTTCTTGCACTGGCAGAGGACGCATCAATTTCTGTCCACGAGGATGACTTCCGTGAAGAGGTCACCCGCATGGCGCTTGAAGTTGGTGATGATCCTGAGGAAGCATTCAAGCGGATCAGTGATTCTGGCCGCATGGAGGTGCTTGCTGGTGAGCTGCTTATGCAACGCACGATTGATCATCTGATCGCTTCAGTAAAGGCAGTTCCTCAGAAGGTTGAAAAAACGGAAGAAGATTCTGAGTAGTTTCATTAATCCTTCGGGTGTGAAACTACGATGCATGGGGTAGCGTCACGGCAGGGTGCCTACCAGAAACAAGGAGTTGTAACATGAGCCCACTAGTTCCTTACGTAATTGAGCAGACTTCGCGTGGCGAAAGATCATTTGATATCTACTCGCGTCTTCTCGCAGAGAGAATCATCTTCATTGGAACACCAATCGATGATCAGATTGCAAACATTGTTGTTGCACAGCTGATTCACCTGGAGAGCGACGACCCGGAAAAAGACATTTCGATCTACATCAACTCACCGGGCGGACAGGTATACGCTGGTCTGGCGATTTATGACACCATGAAGTTCATCAAGTGTGATGTGCAGACCATCTGCTGTGGCATTGCCATGAGTATGGGGGCGTTTCTGCTTGCCGGTGGAACCAAGGGCAAGCGCATTGCGACGCCAAACTCGAAGATCATGATTCACCAGGTCAGCTCAGGATTCTCAGGGCAAGCCACCGACATCGAGATTCAGGCCAAGGAAGTTCTTGATCTGCGTAAGAAGCTCGACGTAATGCTCGCAGAGAACTGTGATCAGGACTACGAAAAAGTCTCCAAAGACACAGAGCGTGACTACTTCATGACATCTGAAGAGGCAAGGGATTACGGAGTCATCGATCGGGTCGTAACATCTAGAGACGCGCCCAACGATTGACCCCAATTTGAAAATTACCCCTCATGTTGAGAGGGCGTGATGTCGAATACAGGAGAACATGGCAGGACGTTCACAGGATCAAGAGCAGCTACTCTGCAGTTTTTGCGGAAAATCGCAGAGGCAGGTAAAGAAACTCATCGCCGGCCCCGGCGTCTACATTTGTGATGAGTGCATCGAGCTATGCAACGAAATCATCGATGAAGAGGTTGTGACCGGAGCCACTCTGGATCTGGGGTCGCTCCCAAAGCCGAGTGAGATCTGTTCCACCCTGAACGACTATGTAATAGGGCAGGAGTACGCCAAGAGAACGCTTTCGGTTGCTGTTTACAACCATTACAAGCGTGTTCAGATGGGTGCTCAGGATGAGGACGTTGAACTTGCCAAGAGCAACATTCTGCTACTAGGCCCAACGGGTTGCGGTAAGACATTGCTCGCTCAGACTCTGGCAAGGATTCTGAACGTGCCATTTGCGATTGCCGATGCAACTGCGTTGACCGAAGCTGGATACGTTGGTGAAGACGTAGAGAACATCCTGCTCAAGATAATTCAGGCTGCCGACTTTGACGTAAAGAAGGCTGAGACCGGGATCATCTACATTGACGAGGTAGACAAGATCGCCCGCAAGGCGGAGAACCCCTCGATAACGCGAGATGTTTCTGGTGAAGGTGTGCAGCAGGCGCTACTCAAGATAATTGAGGGCACGACCGCAAGCGTTCCTCCGCAGGGCGGACGCAAGCACCCGCATCAGGAGTTTCTGACAATCGACACCTCCAACATCCTCTTTATCTGCGGCGGTGCATTTGCTGGCCTCGACAAGATCGTTGAGCGAAGGATCGGCAAGAATCCTCTTGGATTTGGCGTTGACTTCGAAGCACGTGATCTGGGCGAGGTTGAAAACCTCTACGCAGAGGTTTTGCCGGAAGACCTCACAAAGTTTGGTCTCATCCCCGAATTCATCGGCAGGCTACCTGTAGTCAGTGCGGTGCATCCGTTGAAGGAGAAGGATCTCGTCGAGATTCTTACAGCTCCAAAAAACGCTTTGGTCAAGCAGTTCCAGAAGTTCTTCTCGTATGATGACGTAGAGCTGGTATTTACTGACGGCGCACTTGATGCGATTGCCAGCCAGGCAATTGCCAGAGAGACCGGCGCCCGAGGTCTACGCTCGATAATCGAGAACAGTCTTCTGGATACCATGTTCGATCTTCCAGGTCGCAGTGACATCAGAAAGTGTGTTGTGACCAAGGACACAATCGAGCGAGGTCGACCACCGACACTCGTTACCGAGGCCGGCAAGGAAGTAAATTCCGATTCGTCGAGCCTGAAAGAGAAAGAGCCCGAGTCAGCCTAAAGAAGCTGCGGATCTTTCAATTCGAACCGCGCGTATGACGTCGTCGTCGGCGCAGATTCTCACCGTTACTTCGCCACAGGCTGCTTCCGCATTGAACGTAAACCAGATCGTGGTTCCCAGAGGCGATGCAGTGGTTGGAGAAAGTGCGTGCCAACCGGGAATGCCAAACAGTGCACCATACTTATCCAGGAAAAGAACCGCTGCTGCTGCGGCACGATCTGATGAGGGAAGCGTTCGCGCAGCGATTGGCATGTCGATGGGAAAGGTTCCGTCAAGACCAACCGCCAGGGCATCATCCGTGTGCAGGGCAACCCTGCACACGGGGTCAATAAGATAAAGCGCGTGCAGTGCCCGCTCGAAGCGGGCACTCGCTATCGCAGATATCTCGGCGTGTTCTGTTGACGATTTGCTCACGTGACCAATACTCCAGAGTTCTGTATCAGCTTCGCTCTGGAACACATCCAACGTTACCGAACCCGGCATAGATCACGTCGCCGCGTGGAGATACGACGACGTCAATCTGTGCGGCTTGGCCGCGTCCAGTAGCAAAGATATCGATTCCGAAGGCAAACCAGTCACCCTGCGCAAGAGGCGTGATGCCACGCAGGAACAGCTGTTCCATTGGATCATCCAAGCCAAACACTGCGCTGAACTGCGATAGAAATGCTACGGCAGGATGATCGCCAAGCTCCTTCGCCGAAACCATATACCTGAACTGATGCTGCTGACCAGGAGGCAGCGGTTTACCAATTCGAAATTTTCCGCGCACAGTGCGCGCCCAACCAGTTGATGAGTCAATCTCAACTCGGGCACGCTTATCAAGAGTTTTGAGTTCGGCAATACAGGTGTCGAATCTTTGGGAAGCGCGCTTTACCGACTGCTTCTGCCTTTGAACACGAAGGGGATTCACCGGGGTGGGTTCGCTGGCACGCGCCGCGATGGATGATCGTTCCGTCATCAGTTTGACTCTCCTGACCTTGATGTAGTTTGTGCGAGTATCAGAGATACAACGTCTGCTGCGAACTCGTTGATTTCACCAGATCATGTGC
>CAYTTD010000081.1:3447-7085 GCA_964440595.1 uncultured Gaiellales bacterium | reverse complement strand
GTCTGGGGTCACGTCGATCTTTTCTACAGCTGGAAGCGGAAGTGATTCGAGCTCCTGAAAGGGTAGCTGCCGCTCATCTATCATCGGAGCGTCCCCCTGCATGTTTCCAAGGAACGAAAGGTCTACACTTTCATTGCGCTGACTGGCAGCATTGTTGAGCGCCTTTGCAGTTGCGTGAAACATCCGTGCACGTGACTGAGTTGCCATTACTTATCCCCCTCAGATGAAAGCGACCATCCCCTGGCCTTTTGCTGTTCTGACTCCAAGGTACGACGAAAAGGAAAATTGCGCAACACGTTCTGCGCGTTGCGTCAGGAGAGGGCTTAAGCGGTTCCTACGCAGTGGTCATGAGAGGCGCGTGTGCTGACTCCCACTGCTCGATCTCGGGAGTGAAGTAGCTGACGCGAACCTTTTTGTACTCCTTGATCGAATACAGGACGATGTAGTCGGTCAGGCCAGTTTCCGCGCTGATGGCCGCAAGAACATCCTCGCACTCCTGCTTGGTGCGCCCGTGAGTCATCGAAAATACGTTGTAAGGCCAATCAGGGTACGAAGGCCGACGATAGCAGTGCGATACTCCGGTAAATGAGCCCATCTGCCGGCCAACTTCATCAACTCGGTCCTCTGGGACCACCCAAACGCCCATGCCGTTGTAAACGAATCCAGCCTTTCGATGGGCAAGCACTGCGGCATAGCGCCTCATCTGGCCGGTAGCAACGAATTCGCGAGCGCGTTCGAGTAGATCCTCTTCGTCAAACCCAAAGCGTTCGGCAAGTTCCAGAAACGGCCTGGGCGTGGCCGGCAAATCGATCTGCAGGGCTCGAATTGCGTCCATGTCGAAGTGGGTCAGGCTCTCAGGCGCCGGGCACTCCTTTGTTGGCTTTCGTGATGCCGATTTGGCATTGGCGGCGCGTTCACCCTTGACGTCAAGATTTACTCCAATCTTGAACATTTTCAGGGTTGGAAGCATGCGAATCGATTCAACTCCTGCCAGCGCACCAAGAAGATCCACGGTTTCCTCAAGCCCGATCATTGAGTTAGGGGGTACCGCGATCGTGAACCAGATGTTGAATTCGTGCTCGCGCAGGTAATTATGACTGACACCAGGGTGTGCACTGAAAACGGCGGCGGCTTCGTCTGCGCGCTCCGGGCTCACCTTGGCCGCTACGAGGCTCGATCGATAGCCGAGCCGTCGTGTATCAAATATGGCACTTATTTGGCGGATTCTGCCGTCCTCGCGCAGGGCGCGCGTGCGCTCAATGACCACGTCCTCCGTAGTGCCGATGCTCTCGGCAATCGTTGCCCACGGATGAGGGGTGAGCGGAAAATCATTCTGTATGGCATCAAGTATGGCGGCATCAGGGGAATTGGTCATGTCGGTGATTCTACTCGCCCATGCGCTCTGGATGCTTCAGCGCGCAAATGTTTGACTCATCGGCTTACAAGGTAGACAGGCACTGTTGTTGATAGTGAATGGGCATTGCGCCCTGTGAAAGAAGGACTCAGTCGTATGAGATCAATTGCAGCTCTGTTGGTAACCGCAGTATGTGTATTTGCGCTGGCCGCGTGTGGTGGCGGTGGAGATTCAAAGTCGAGCAGCAAGGATTCGGGCGGTGGTGAATCCACCAAGACCGCGTCAGGCGGCGGCGAAGGCAAGACAGCCTTTGGAGAGAAGTGCGCAGGGTGCCATACTCTTGCTGATGCTGCGGCTGAAGGCGCTGTTGGCCCGAATCTTGATGACCTGAAGCCGGATGAGGCGACCGTCAGGACGACGATTGAAAAAGGAAAGGGTGCAATGCCCTCCGGGATTGCCAAGGGCGATGAGGCTGACGCGATCGCCAAATATGTCGCAGAAAATGCTGGCAAGTAATTCCGCGGACCGCGCACTGCGCCTGGTCGAATTCGTTGGAGTGAATGGTGTACGCTTTCACCTATGCTAGATATACAGCTCATTCGAGATAATCCGGAAGTAATCATTGAGTCGCTTGAAAAGCGTGGCGCGAGCGTTGATCTTGAGCACATTAGATCGATGGATCAGCAGCGTCGAGAGTGCATCGTTCGAGTTGACGAGTTGAGGGCGGAACGCAATGCTGCAAGCAAGGCGATCGGTGAAGTAAAAAAAGCCGGCGGCAATGCAGATGAGGCCATGGCTCGTGTACGCGAGCTCGGTGACGACCTCTCGGCACGCGAGGAAGAGCTGCGCCAGCTGTCAGAGCGGTTGGATCTGGAGCTTGTGAACCTGCCTAACCTGGTACAGCCTGAGGTTCCGGTGGGCGGTGAGGATGACGGAAAAGTCCTTCGACTTGTTGGCGAACCCCCAGTGTTTGATTTTGAGGTGAGCGATCACCTCGACCTTGGCATTGGGCTTGAAGTGATCGACATGGAACGAGGCGCGCGAACAAGCGGAAGCAGGTTCGCCTACCTGATGGGCGACCTCGTGAGGCTGCAGTTTGCACTGGTTCAATTCGCGATCGATCGATTGGGAGCTGCTGGATTCAATCCCGTGGTGCCACCCGTACTCGTTCGCGAGGAGGCATTGTGGGGCACCGGGTTTTTCCCAACTGACAGAGGCCAGATTTATCACATTCCTGAAGAGAATCAGGACCTATACCTCGTTGGAACCAGCGAGGTGCCTTTGGCGGCGTTGCACATGGGCGAAATCCTCGACGTTAGTGATCTACCGCTTAGATACGCAGGCGTCAGCCCATGCTTCAGGCGCGAGGCCGGCGCAGCTGGCCGTGACACTCGGGGAATCATTCGGGTTCATCAGTTCGACAAGGTTGAGATGTTCAGCTTTACGCGTGCGCAGGACTCGCGGGAGGAGCATGAATATCTGCTTGCCCAGGAAGAGGCAATCATTCAGGCGCTTGAGCTTCCTTACCGGGTCGTTGACATCGCCGCTGGCGACCTGGGAGCACCCGCCAGCAGAAAGTTTGATATTGAGGTTTGGTTGCCTGGTCAGTCGGCTTATCGTGAGTTGACGTCTTGCTCAAACTGCACCGATTACCAAGCACGACGCCTCAAAACGCGAATTCGCAGCGGGGAAGATGGCAAGGGGCCCACAGAACACGTTCACACTTTGAACGGAACTGCGATAGCAATTGCCAGAACGCTGGTAGCGATCATGGAGAATCACCAGAATTCTGATGGCACCATCTCTGTGCCAGAGGTGTTGAGGCAGTACGGTGCGCCGTCCACTGTTGAGGCCGAAGCCAAGAAGTCGCTGAATTATTCGCGTCCCTGACCCTCTGGTCGTGTAAGATTCGCGGAGCCGGAATTTCTCCCGGTAATTGGGCAGTGTTAGATGATCGAATCGCGAGCATAGCCCACTGGAGGGGTGACCGAGCGGTTGAAGGTGACGGTCTTGAAAACCGTTGAGGGTGCAAGCCCTCCGTGGGTTCGAATCCCACCCCCTCCGCTCCTTGCGGAGCAGAGCGTATGGCATGCATGCCATACGAGAGCATCCACGTATCATGAACTTGAGCAAGCTCAATTCATTTCAACGTGAATTCACTGCGGTGGATTCGTTCTTGTCGCTTCACTCGGTCATCCAGGCAAGCTTGGTGACACTCGTTACGCTCCAGGTTCGAATCCCACCCCCTCCGCTCCTTGCGGAGCAGAGCGTATGGCATGCATGC
>CAYTTD010000081.1:0-3347 GCA_964440595.1 uncultured Gaiellales bacterium | reverse complement strand
CACACGAGAGCATCCACGTAACATCCACTCCCGCGACGTTTTCTCTGTCGCTGCAAAGGGAATGACTGCTTAGATACAAGCGTACGAGGAGGGTTGGTAACCAATGGGAAGAATTGCCACAGGGTGGAACCTGGCGAAAAAAAGCTGGCACGTGCTCGCTGCGGACAAATCACTAATGGTATTTCCCATCGTGTCGACCATTGCTGCCATCATTGCTGCTGCAACAATAATGACACCAGCTACCGTGTTGAGCTGGAGCCAGTTGGCAACCGCAACCGATGAGTCGGCGCCTCCGCCGCTGCTGATCGTCGGCGGTCTCGTAACAGGTTACGTAACTACAACCATTGCGATCTTCTTCAACGTTGCGTTGGTGTCCTGTGCTTCGCGCAGCCTTGATGGTCACGACACAACTTTTGGAGAAGGAATGTCGGCCGCGTGGAGTCGAATAGGTGTGATCATCTCGTGGGGATTCGTCACTTACACGGTTGGTCTGATCCTGCGCGCCATCGAGGAGCGAGTGCCTCTGGGCGGAAAGATCGCGGTGTGGATAGCGGGAGCCGCATGGGCCTTGGCTACTCTCCTTGTAGTGCCAGTTCTGGCATTCTAGGGATTGTCGCCCTTTGCTGCGCTCAAGCGGTCGGCAACCTTATTCAAGGAGCGTTTTGGCGAAGTAGCCATTGGGCGAGGCACGATCGGTGGAGCTGTGTTTCTCCTTGCGTTCCTGCCTGCGATATTTCTGATAATAGCTGGCGCGTTTCTCTCTGCGTCGACACCGGCACTTGGTATGCCACTAATATTCATCGCAGTTCTTGTGATGATCATGGGTGGCATAATTGGCTCAACCCTGACACAGGTATTCAATACCGCGCTATACCGGTACGCCACCACCGGCGGCGAGGTCGCTGGCTTTGATGTCAATGACTTTCAGTCGCTCCAGAAGAAGAAATAGCCAAGTGAGAACAAAGCTGACACTAGGTTGGCTTCAGCTGGCTCTGGCAATGATTGCTACATGCGTGCCACAGGTTGCAGCTGCCAGTTGGGCAAGTATTGCGACACAAGGTGTTGAAGGAGCTAGCCGTCCTGCACTGCTCCGTTCTGAAAGCGGTCATCTACAGATCGTGTGGGCACAGTCTACGAATGGAGCACCGACAACAATTCTGCGAAGGGGTGTTGCGTCTTCTGGCGCAATCTCATCAACTGCGACCACTGTGGTGTCGGGTTGGCAACGAGTGTCGGCGCCGGCGGTCACAACAGGGCCCGATGAGAAGGTTGTCACATGGTTTGGCGGTGAGCAGATAAATGGCGGTGGCTCAGCATTTCCGGCAGGTGCCTTGGCGTCAGCTATCAGTACGAGCTCAACAGCAACCGGTTGGCAATCCAGTGGCTCGCCGCTGTCACAGTCCACCGAAGTACTTGCGTCGGGCGCTTTATCTGCAGATTCATCGGGTGAAGACGGACCTTCATGGTTGGCGTGGGCCGGCGCTTCGGGCGTAACTGTCGCGGCTGGCTCACACACCTCCCTCGGCGGAGAGTCGACTGTTTCCAATACTGGCGGAGCATCAGAGCCAAGGATTGCAGTTGATCGTGCAACACAGACCGTTTGGCTCTCCTGGTGCAACGGTTCAACAGGTCTCATAAATGTGCAACAGATCTCGCCCGGTGGCGGTGTCGCGGAGGAGTTGGGTGAGCTCAAATGCAACGCGACGATGCTGGCGCGCTCCAATACGGGGACGACGGTTCACGGTGGAGTATTTGTAGCAGCCTGCGTAACCATCGTTCCTTGCCAGAAGATAAGAATGGTATCTCTTCCTGGAGGAAAAGCCTTTGACTTGCGGCTCCCGGATGGCACAACCGCGCGAAACATCGCCCTGGCGCCAGCTCCGCTTGGAAAGATCTGGATAATCTGGCACGCGGTTGACTCTGATGGCAGTGTCAGCAACATAGCGTATGCCCGCACAGACTCAGCGGTAACGAGGGTAGGCAAGCTCCAGACTACGGCGTTGCCAACCGGGGGCGCCACGCCAGGTTGGGTTGGTGGCGACGGCAACTCGGATTCAGATCCAGGCGCCCCCTTGGATCTTGTTCTGGTGTCGAGCTCAGATGGCAACACCGCAGGCTCGATCAACCATTTGAGGGTGATTCCTGCGCTTGAGGTTAGTGGACGTACAAAGGGATTCCGAACAAGGATAGTGGTTACTGAAGCGGGTGATCCGGTGGTCAATGCCTACGTAAAGTTCAGGGGTCGAAAGGGATTCACCAATAAGAAAGGGCAGATCGCTTTTTCGTTTGAGCGGGGATGGAGCCGGAAGAAAAAGTATAAGGCGGTTGCGTCAAAGAAGGGATACGTTGATGCGTCCACGATCATTGCGGGCAGCATGAAACGCTAGCCGCTACGATAGCGCCACTGGGCAGGCTGGGCCGACTCAATCGCCACTCCGCTCCAGGCAAAACCGATCGCGGCGGCCACGGCGGCGCCCAGCCCTATCGAACCAGCGCGAACAAGGGGGCTGTGACCGCTCTTGCGGGTGAGCGCAGTCATAGAGAGCGCTGCCAGGGAGGCTGCCGCGGCTGTACCCGCCAGGCGAGAAGCCTGCTCGTCCATACCTGAGTTGTAGGCAACTGGCGCAGCAATTCCCGAGGCAACCATTGGCAAGAGTGTAGTCGCGGCACCAACTGCAAAGCTGTTCAGCGGCCCCCTGCCCTCAGATACAAGACTCTTTAATGACGACCCAACGCCCGATACCAACCCTCCATTGCTACCTTTGAATGCACCTTTCACCCCGGCGGTGACAGTTCGGGTGCCAAGCACGGCGATGCCAGCTGCGCCAGCAGCAGGCAGACCAATGATCAAAGGGTTCCAGATTATCTGATCGAGTCGGTTTTTCCAGGCGTTTGATGGAGCAGGCACAGGGAGGTCATTAGTTGAAACTGCGGCATCCTGGCTAGCGCCACCAAGGTCCTCGCGCCAAATTCCAGAGCCGATCCGCTCTGCCTCAACCTCCATCCAATGGGTGTCATGAATGGCCTCGGTCAGGTTCGCGCCCTCAAGCTTGTGATCATTAGATTGTCTAGGCCCTGACAGGTAAATGCTGGTGGTGCGTTTCCATGCGTCTATCGTGTTGCGGGTAAGCGTAGCTCCGATAAACCCAATTGCAATTGATCCCAGGATGCTCGCGCCGGCGATTGCCTTTCCAACCCGACCGGATGAAGGAAGGAACGCGCCCCCGGCCTTCAGTGTTGCGGCTCCGATAGCTCCTCCCGCGATAGCTCCAAGCGGAGCCTTTAGAGCATTCGGCATAGCGCGTTCGTCGAGCGCGCCAATCGCCGATCCGGCGAGAAGCGGTAAT
>CAYTTD010000080.1:0-7122 GCA_964440595.1 uncultured Gaiellales bacterium | reverse complement strand
CCATGACACCATGAGAGTGTGCCCCACGAAACAGGCGAACGCGCGAGTCGGGCCCGAGTAGACTCGCTGGCGATGAGTCGATCGCTGAATGACCATTGAGGCTGTAGGCATGCACGCCCGACTTGTGATTCACCAGGAGGTGCTCCCCGCCGCGATCGAATAACGCACGCTCAGCGGAGGCCAGATCCTGAAACGTATCTGTAATTGCACCGACGCGAGTCACTGAGCTGCCACTTGTTGCCAGTCGGTATCCGGCAAGCTCTCGCACGCCCTGTTCACTCATCGCTGCTACATCAAGGCGCTCAAGTGGGTGCGGTGAATATTCAGCTCCCGGCTTGGCAGAGCGATGACTTGAGTTACCAGCGATCACAGATAAGCCGTCGAACGGCAACAACGTGCGCCCGCGGGCAGCTACCCTCGCTACGTCTGGGCCATCAACATCAAACACGTGCCATCGCTCACCAATCTTTACTACTGCGTGCGAATCGGTACCTCGCTCAAATACCCAGTGCTCTGCAGCTGTTCGGCTGGAAAATCCCTCTGGCGGCGACATGCGTGCGTCAAGTGTCATTGCTCGATGTTGGCTGTCAGTACCAAGACGAGCTCCACGCAGCTTTGCTTCGAGCTCAGGGGTCAGTGATGTCTCACGGGCCAAATCAAAGGTTTCGCTTGGATGCACACCTGTATTCACGTGACCATCGCGAGAGCGGCGCAATATGTCTCTATCTCGCGTCAGCGCCGCCTCGAAAGATGTCTTCTGATCACCTAGACGCACGCTGCCAATGCCCTGGTTGTCTATGTCGAACGGCTTGAGGTCGACCAGCCCAAACCTGCTCGGCTTCTTCACGTTCTGATGCACACCCACGTCATGCTTCACGGCAAGCGCCGCGCTGATGGCGTCGTCAATACTCGAATAGGTGGTCTTTCCCATGTATGAGACGAACCTTGAGCCATATTTGACTCCCCCATAAACCGCCAGAGCGCCACCGACAACAGCAATGCCGAGGCCGGCCTTGTTGATTGCACCCTTCTCGGGATCTCCCCAGGTAAGCCCGGACGCAACACCTCCGCCAACGGCCAGGCCACCCCCTACTCCCATCAGCGTGAATCGTTGCCGGGCCGGATTATGCACCAGCACACCATAAGATTTCTGTAGTCCGAGAATTCCCATCGAGGTCCCTTCGATGTTCCACATGATCCTTGCGTCCAACCTGGTCTTCGGATCTGGGCAGCTCACGGTTTCATGCTTTGCAGGATGTCATTGAAACATTCGCCTCGCGACGCTCGATGAACTGATTGGTGGAGCGGGTGACACAGGGGACAAACTCTCGTGAACATTGGGGATTTCACTGCAAAGGCGCGCTTGCTGGCGTCATTCAATCCGGCAACGATCGCAGACGATGCCGCACGTAACGGCGTTGCCTATGGCGACCTGCTTGCACAGGTGGCCGACGACTTTGATTCGGCACTAAAAACGTCCGCCACTCTTCAACAGAGACTTAGCGATCGCGCGGAGATCATTTCATCGACCCGTAAGCCTCTTTCTGGCTCAGCCAGGGAGGGCTCTCCAGCGCTCAGGGCGGTGGATATCAGCCTGCTGCCGGAGGAGCTGGCACTGACTGGCGAAGGTGGCGCTGATGACCTCGCGCTGGCAATTGAAACCCTCCAGAGCAAGGCCCATCCGTTTGACGCTGAAGCAGACGCTGCGATGGATGGAGCTCTGATCCTCGACAAGTCAGCACCAGACGCGATCGTGGATGCCTTTAAACAGTCCAGCTCATTTTGGGCTGACGGATTGATCGCCAAGCAGGAAGCCACAATGGAGCACGCTCTTCGCAGCGACGCAGTGGTCAACGCGGATGCCGCCTCGCTACTTGGCCAACCGATAGTAACTTTGAACATACCCACACCTGGCTCCTCCCGCAAAGCATCCGTTCAATGGGGCTCTCACCGAGCCACCCCGGATCGCATCATTAGTCCTCCATCAGGCTTCTCTGCGCTTGATGACGCAAAACAGGCGGCGATTAATTATGTGGGCGCTGAGCCCGGCGTATCCGTGGTAGGTGTTCGCGATTCTCGCGACTCCATTCATCTACTGGCAGCACAGGTCGACTCAACACCCCGAGTGTTTTCAAGAGGTAGAAAACTGCGCGCAGCAAAGCAAACAAGCCACGAAGTTGCGGTTGAGAGCAACCACCCTCGAGTTGAATTTGTAACGAGGTCAGATGGCTCGGTAGCCGAAGGCTCGAAGGCCCTTCCAAAGAATCCCTGGCCCGGCGGGCACACACAGCCACTGACGCCCGAGGATCTTGTTTCGCGCGGGCTCGCATTCAGACACCAATCCGTTGAATCCAGACTGAAGCTCGCTGAATCCCAAACGAAGGCAGCACGAGCATCTTTAACGGAACACACAAAACAAATCAAGGAGGCTCGGCTCCAACTTCGAGACCAGCTCAGAGCGGAAGAGGAGTTAAAAGTTGCCATTGATAAACCGGGAACAGCAGACGCGCGCAGCTGGGAGATAACGCCGATGCTGCAGTGGCCAAAAAGCGATCGCACCCTGATGATTAATCTGACTGACCAGTTTGGCGGGTTCACGCGCAGCTTGCCAGAGATGACTGTGTCCGAGGCGATTCAGCAGGCATTGCGAACCAGACCACTTCAAATTGACCATTCCCTGACTCTTGTTCTTCAGGATTCAAAGGGTGTACCACACCTGGCTTCAACAGAGCACTTTCCACTTCGCGAAACACTGACTTTCTCTCACCCCCACCCAGACATTCGAGCGATCGTCGACCACTCCACTGGTGAACTATGGCTGTCAACCATTAAAGGTGGCAAAACTGCTCTGAACCAGACACCTGCCTTTGTTGGATCATCAGCACCCCTGAACACTGACACGCTTTTCAGAAAATTGTTTTCCGGCAACGGCACCCCTCTCGACAATGACAGGCGAATTTTCAAACGGTTTGCCGACGGCGAGCCAATTCGCCTGCTGGACGCCACAGAACCTCCCGAAGCCGCAGCGGCTGCAGCAGAATTGGTTAAGGGGCTGAAAGGTCGGCAATCAAAGCTACTGGTCGTAAACGTCAGCCAAGGTGACGAGCCTGCCAGATTCGGAGCTGTCAGGATCAGTGGAACAAATGACGATTGGTGGTCCAGAGACGACCGTTCGATGGATGCCCATTCAAGACTTATTGCGCTGGTTGATGGCGAAGGTATTGGATGGATCCGCGAGTAGCGCTCAAATAACAACTGCCTCCCCTGATTAGATCAGTGGAGGCAGTGCGTCGTCCAACTTTCGTTTTCCAGGGAGTGTCTATTTCCACTCAAAATCGCGTGGCTGCTCCGCAAACCAGCCGGCACCCTTCTCTCCGTCTGAATCGGCCTTGCGACCCTTGTTCTTCTTGCGACCAAGACCAAACCAGCGACCACCGTTGGAATTGCCGCTCTTGGCCTTCGCAGGCGGAGGTGTCAGTGTTGACATGGCAGGGGCAGAGAGTCCGCTGATCTGAACGTCTGACCCGGTTAGTGGCTCACTTGAGTCAATGACGATGACCGGCTGCTCGTCAGAAACGCTGTCCTGCGCAGCTGATGGCTCGATAACATCACCAACGAGAGTGTCGGCGGCTGGCATGTGCCCAAAAACCTGAGTCTCGTCAGCCACTCGGTCGCCACCAGCGCCGCCAGGAAATCTCACAACGCCACCTGGCGTAAAGAGCGAATCACCTGCGTCAGGTGTCAGGGTATCCTCATCATCAAGGTCAGTCACCAGTGAAAGCAGTGGCGCCATTCCGCCGAGAGACTCCATGGGAGGCTGAACCATTGCCGCATTGCCGACCATGGTTGGAGCTTCGTGTGCGTGCCAATCAGCGTCAACAGCCTCTGGCTCTAAATCGCTAACCTCGGCGAAGACGGCTTCACTTGGGTCCTGCGATCCCTGTCCAACTGCTGGCTTCACGGGTCCACCCGGATATCGATCGAGCGGATCACCAACGTCATAGTTGTCAATTGGCATTTCGCCTTCAAGGTGTGCATTCTGCTGCTTGAGCGCAAGATGATCCTCGATGGCATCAGTAAAAGTTGATCGTGCAGTATTCATGGTTAAAAGAACCTCTCCTTGGTCGATGCGTCCACGATTATAGGAGGCGTTCACAAAGCCAGGCGGCAATAAATGCGGGTTCCGGGGCCACTTAACCCCCCAGCATGGCCTTATCAGGGTTTCTCGGATTCACCCTTGGCTTCAGGCTCGTCGCCGACCTTCATGTGGTCGTTGATCATCATCTGAAGAGCCGCTGCGCTTGGCTTTTCGCAGTACACGCGCTTACCTTCCGCGATGTAATAGACGCCCTTCTCGGGGTTATCCTTTCGCGGCAACAACACCAGGTTCTCAGGCGCACGACCAACGTGTTCAACAAGCTTGTCTTCCGCATCGCCGCTGATGCCGTCGTAGGCGATGACTATCTGACCAATATCAAGGTTCCTGGCCCAGCGCTCGTCGTCCTGCTCCTTGTAGTAGATGCCGTAGGCGAGAAGCTCAGCCTTGCTTTTGGTTGCCATCATCGTTGGAGGACCATCTTTTTCAGCTTCTTTACTACCCGCAATGATATTGGCGTCCTCCAGATCAGAGCAACCACTCTTCTCTTTCTCAGCCGCATTGAATGATGCGCTGGTTACGGCGCTCCCCTTGTCATCCTTCTTTCCCTTTTTGGAGCCATCGCCTGAGGCTGAATCATCGCCCGTATAGACCTTGCCGTACTGTCCACACCCGGCCGCAACCATAGCCGCCGTAAAGACAAGAGCAAGCACAAGAAAAACCCTGAAAATATTGTTCATCACTGCCTGAACCTACCAGACAGGCTTGATGATCCAAAGCGTCGACGAGAGCCTATTTGTAGGGAGCAACTACACGCGAACCGAATTCAGTGACCCAGTACCAGCCATACTCACTGCTGGGGTCGTACACACGCGCTATACCTATGGCTCTGTAATTGCCATTCAGCATGTTGCGGTTATGAGCATCACTCTCTCGCCACTGGGTAAAAGCACCTTGGGCATCCTCACTACCGGCAGCAAGGTTTTCGCCGCGCCAGGTGTCATCCGGGTATCTGAAGTCAAGGAGTCTGGCGAACGGGTCTCGCCCAAGCTGATCCACGTGCGAGAAGTAATCGTTTGCAACCATGTCACGCCCCATCCAGTGGGCAACCTTTGACAATCTCTTGTCCAGCCGCACCGGCTTTAGCCCGTTTTCTTTGCGGTACTTGTTGATCACTCGTAGCTGAGCCCGCTCGACCTTGTCAATCTTCGGAGCCGCTTGCGCCGCCCGTGTGAACGCCAGCATGAATGCTGTAGAGAGCATGACCACAAGACACGTGAGCAAAGCGCGGTGCGCTAGCGGTTTGAGGGCCTGACCATTCCTTAGCATAAAATGGCATTCGGCAAAATAACCATATTACTTTAGGATTTTTGCAATTCATTTACATATTTTCAGGCTTGGCTGATAGTGTCAGGCCTGTTAACGATCAAAGGTGGGGTACCAAGATGAATCCAGTGCAGTCACTACTTCCCAAGCAGTTCGCCGCTGTTGCCCAGATGGGGTACTACGGAGCCGAAGGTGCTCATTTCGCAAAACAGCTGAAGGATGCCCCTGATAATGCCGCCCGCCTCGATGCAGCGATTCGCGCCGCAAACAGCTTTGATCATGCGATTACTGCGAGCAAGGGCGTGCCTCTCCATAAGTTCATGCCCGTTGGCAAGTATTACAAGGGCTACGAGATAGCCAAGCTTGCGGCCAACGCAATAATTGCGTCGGGTGTTGTTCCAGGCGCTCGCCAGCGTGTTGGCAGGCACGAGATTCAGTCGTCACAGCAGTACTTCCACACAGGCCTTGATGCAGTGACAAAGTCAAAGTCAAAGTACGTTCGGTACAGAGGCGACGACTTCATGACTGCCGCAATCGAAGATGCCGCTACCGGCGTTTTGATGCTTAGAAATGGCGCAGTTGCACCAGAGCTCATGAAGAGCCTGGTAACGGTTAAGGCTTCCGTCATGGCTGGTCGTGACGTTGCTACGGATCTTGTTGGTCGAATCGACCAGCTCTACAAGGACGCCACTTCAGACCTCGAAGCACAGATTGCCTTTGCGGTTGAGACAGCCTCGCGCGGCGTCAAGCCAACACCCGAAGAACTCGTGCCACCTGTCTGGACCAGGAATTAGATCTAACTGACATCAGGTTTTTTCCTGAACGCAAATGGGCACTTGCCTTGCATGGGAAAGAGCATTTCAAGGTGGAGAAAAGCAAATCGCAAGCCTCGCGAGGAGGCCGGCGCAATTGACGAAATTGTCAGTCTTGAAACCGAGGAGTCGCTGGTCAACGCACTGCTCGACAGCCCGACGGCCGTAGAAAGCATCGTCGATAATCAGCAGGAACCGGGTGACCTGGAACCTGCAGAAGCTCTGCCAAAAGCAGTTCGCATTCGCCGCTTCGTGGCACTTCTGGCTATTGCTACCGGCGCCATTGCAATTGTTTTTGGCGCACGGCATCGGAGACGTGAATGGGCACGACAAAGGGAGCTCGCGAAAAGGCGCCGACCCCACCCCTTGTCATGGTTCAAGAGATAGCGAATTCTCTAACTTCAAGCGACTACACAAAAGAGTTGGCCGGTTTCCGCAGTAGCAGTAACCGGCCAACAAAAAGGCATTTCAGGAGAAATTTCTAATTCAACGGGCTCTCAATTCCATGAAAGCAATCAAACCGTCCCGCTGAGCACACGTAATGTGGCGCGTACCTTCGTGTCTATTAATTGCAACGGTGCGGGTAGCCAGATTTAGTGTGCCAAACCACCGCTGTTCGGTAGCAGCCTTGCCAACACAGACGGAGATCTGATGGGCCCGCCCCTTACAGTACCTGCCAAATGGACTGTTTTGAATTGGTCCAAGGCACTCGAAGTAACCGCCCGTTCGAATTCGGTAGATCGATGATGACTCTGGCGCTGCACCAGCTTCTGTTTGCGTCGTTGCCGCATTTGCCGGTTGTGGCGTGAGCAATGAAACAATCATGAATATCAACGCACTTGCGGTGACGACGGCGCCAATCAAACTCAATACAAAATGCTTGATATT
>CAYTTD010000079.1:0-7134 GCA_964440595.1 uncultured Gaiellales bacterium | reverse complement strand
ACGTTATTTACATGGGAGAGAAGGACTTTCAACAGGCAGTACTGGTTAGGAGAGTCGTTGATGATCTGTTGATTCCCGTTGAGGTTCGAACTGTCCCGACGGTGCGCGAACCGGATGGTTTGGCATTGTCCAGCAGAAACAGCTACCTCACTGAGCAGCAAAGACTCTCGGCGGGTGTAATCGCTAAGGCTTTGGATGAAGCAACGCAACTCGCGGCCGAAGGGGAAACATCGATTGGCAGAATCCTTGCTCGAGTCGAGGTGTCACTTGCAAGCGATCCACTGGTAGTTCCAGAGTACGCAGAAATTGTTGATCCTGAATCGCTGGAGCCAGCGGAGGTTTTCGATCGACCACTTCGGCTTCTCGTAGCGGCACATCTAGGCTCCACCAGGCTGATCGATAACGTTGAACTGGTACCGGCCATGAGCCATTTAACACAAACAGCAGGCATGAGCGAGGCGACGAAATGAGTTCACGATTTACGGTTCCGGAACTGGCAAACAAAAAGCGCAACGCCGAAAAGATAGTGATGGTCGCGGCCTACGATGCTCCAGGTACACGGGCCGCAGAAGCAGGTGGCGCAGACATTATTCTTGTTGGTGATTCTGTGGGGATGGTCCTTCTTGGCCATGAACGCACAACATCAATTACGATGAGCGAAATGCTGGTTTTTGCCGGCGCAGTCGCTAGAACTGCAACCAGCACGCTCGTAATTGGCGACATGCCTTTCATGAGCTATCAGGAGTCAAACCGGATCGCGATCAGAAATGCTGGGCGCTTCATCTCTGAGGCCGGTACGGATGCAGTGAAGCTCGAGGGTGGCGGTGTGATGGTTGACCGCGTGCGAGCAATTGCGTCGACTGGAATAAGCGTTGTTGGTCATCTCGGGTTGACTCCTCAGTCCGCAGCAGCTCTCGGTGGTTTTCGGTCGCAGGCCAAGACTGCCAAAGCCGCAATGACACTGATTGACGAAGGGATGAGGTTGCAGGATGCCGGAGCATGCGCAATCGTGCTCGAGGCAATTCCACCCGAGGTTGCATCTGCCCTTACCAAGAAGCTCGAAATCCCAACGATTGGCATTGGAAGCGGCCCTGACGTAAATGGTCAGGTGTTGGTACTTAATGATCTGATTGGTTTGAGTCAGGGACCATATCCAAGGTTCCTGAAACGATACGCGGATGCCCATTCGCTTTACGAAGGCGCGGTTCACGACTTCGCTGCTGACGTCAGGCAGGGAAGGTTTCCGATGGCAGAGCACACCTACAAATTTGCGTCAGAATCTGAGCGCGAGCTATTTGAAGGATTGCTCGAGTCTGTAAAGACATCGTAAATTCGGATGGTTTTCCTATAAAGATTGGGAAATGCATTGCCGATAGGCACCATAGGGATGCGCCGTGGGGCTGCGTGCATTTCATTCATTATTCTGCGTAGCCAAATCCACCATGGTCACCCATTGAAGTACGTCATATATATCCGTAAAAAGCCGGAGTGCAATTATGAAAATACCCGAACCTGAGTGTGTTCGGGAGAGTGATGAGTCAGGGCAGACAATGGTCGAATACACCGTTGTTTTGTCAATGATTACAGTGGCAATTGTGTTGACAATTGCCTCTCTCTCGGGCGCTGTCGATGGATTGATGCAGGACGTCGTAGCACTGCTGTAAATCCACACAACATCTGAATATCATGCAATCGGAACTACGTCTGCGGAGTGAGTATCACCACCGCTGTCTGTTTTCTGCACCTCCCCTCTGGCTGATGATGCTGGTCTGGCTGGAACGGTTTGTGGAATTGATGCGGGCGCGTTGCTCGATCGGCTGATTGTGACTGATGGTCTCGACACGGCGCCTCTTTTGCCATGATGATGAGCACCATTTTTGTCTTCTTTCACAACTGTTTTTTCGCGCGCCCCTGGATTTGAGCTCTGATTGACCTCCTTGCCAATGGCTGGCTGATCAACCTGTATTGGATGCATCTCGACGGGCATCTCATTGCCTGCCCGGGACGGCACCTTTGCGGGCACTCGCACCCGCTCAGAAGGAGTCTGCCGACTCCAGCTCCTAACCACCACAAATGAAAGAACAAGGCAGATGCCGATGCCCAGCACCAATACTGCTGACTTTCTTTCGGATGCACGTTTACTCGACAGATCGGATTTCATGAACCAGGTAGCAGGCGATGGGGATGATTCTTTATCAATAAGAACCAGGTTGCCCCTCACCGGTTCAACGCTTAGCGTTGAACCACCCGCTTCCATGATCTTCTCCTGAATGCGCCCTGTTGGCACCCCATTCGCGGCTCTGGACACAGGAGACTCGGAAAAATTTGGTATGCCTTCCATACCACCATCTTCGCGTCACAACTCGCGCGAAATAAGCTTGCTTTGTAAAAAATGAGTGACAAATGTCGCAATAAAGTCACCTCAACGACCAAAAGTGGCCAACTGGAATATGACGAGAGTCACCAACGCCCCCAACACTGCTCCTGCCATCACCTCATACCAAGTGTGCACCCCGGACTCAACGCGCGACTGCGCCACGAGCAATGCGAGCATAAATGTCAGAACGCTGGCAAAGGATCCATACTCGCTGCCTCCAACAAAGAATGTAATCGCCATCCAACCAGCGAACGCCATCGCAGCGTGCCCGCTGGGGAAGCCACCGCGAAGCGGCGTTCCCCTCCGACCGCTCACTACCTTAAGTGCAATTACTCCAAGAAACGTCACCGCAAGAGCCGAAAAAGTCACGTGGACGGGAGTTTCACGAACAGCCCTGATCATGGCAAGTGATGGCTCATCAAATCGAGTTCCAAATACCAGGTAGGCAACAATCAACGCATTAAAAGTTGCAATCAGCACAGCGCCGGCAGCGACGTCCTTGGCAACCTTGGCTAAAGGATTGTAGCTGGTTGTTGCCACGTCAATTGCAGCCTCAACAGCCGTGTTGATCATCTCCGACACGATCACCAGAGTGGCAGCGAGTACGATCAGAGCAAACTCGGTTCGCTCAACGCCCAGCACCACGCATGCAATCATCGCAGCGGCCGATGCCGAGTAGTGTATTCGCATGTTGCGCTGTGTTGCCAACGTATACAGCACACCCTCAAAGGCATAGTTAAATGACTGCACAAGACTTCGAGCAGGCTGTAGCCTTGCTATACGGCGCTGCGCTGCCAGCGTCTCCCTGAGCGGCCGTCTTTCTCCACCTATGGGATGGTTCAAGTCGTCCTCGTGCTGCTCATCACCGTTGCTCAATTCGACCTCTTGATAATTGATAATGCTTTCTCTTCAATCTGAAGCATTCGCTGAGCAGCCGCCTCACCAACTTCGTGATCCTCGCCCAACAGGTGCATCACACCATGAACGATGCACCTTTGCAGTGCACTTTCAAAATCCGCCTCACCGTCAAACCCGTTTTCACGAATCCACTGAGGACAAAGGAACAGATCACCGAGTTGCCTCTCGGGTTCACCCATCAACTCATCGACCCCATCAAGCGGAAAGCTAAGCACGTCAGTTGACTTATCCACTCCTCGAAACCTGCGATTCAAATCCCTGATCGCCGCGTCGTCCACAAACCTTATTCCGATCGATACACCTCCTGGAGTCATTAGCGCTTCCACCAATTCTCCATCATATTCGCAAAGCGCCGTCATGCATGCCTGGACGATACCTCGGCACTGGTTTTCGTCAGGAGCGTTACCCCAGACACTAGCCTCATTTATCAGTACTAGATCAATATTCCACACGCTCATCAATCTCCACGGCGCTGGCGCTGCTTCTCACCGTAGGTGTTATACGCTGCGACGATCCTCTGAACGAGTCGGTGTCTAACCACGTCGCTGTGATCGAATCGAACAAACGAAATCTCATCAATGTTTCGCAACACCTCACTTACGACGACCAGACCCGACTCGCGTCCATGCGGCAGGTCAACCTGTGTGACATCGCCTGTCACAACCATCTTGGCGCCAAATCCAAGTCTAGTGAGAAACATCTGCATCTGCTCTGGTGTGGTGTTCTGCGCTTCGTCCAGAATCACAAATGCGTCATTGAGAGTACGCCCTCGCATGAATGCCAAAGGAGCAACCTCAATTACTCCCTGTTCCATTGCCTCCTCAAGTTTATTGGCATCCATCATGTCGTAAAGCGCGTCAAAAAGCGGTCGCAGATATGGATCAATTTTTTCAAGCATCGTTCCTGGTAGAAAGCCAAGACTTTCTCCCGCTTCGACGGCGGGGCGAGTAAGAATGATTCTTGATGCTCTTCCCTCCAACAATGCATCAACAGCGAGGGCCATTGCGAGGTACGTCTTACCCGTTCCGGCAGGCCCAACTCCAAAGGTAATCGTGTGTTCGCGAATTGCGTCGACATAACGCTTCTGGTTTCGCGTTTTTGGTCCGATTGGCTTTCCACGGTGTGACAACACGACATCGGTAAATACATCCTGATCGCTTGGAGATGACTCACGATCTCCGTCAGGTCGCTGCTCCTCTGAATCGATGACCGCAACCATCGCTGGAGTGAGATTCACACCACGCTCTGCTATGGCTACCAACCTCTCAACCAACTCGACGCAGCCTGCGACATCCGCTGACTCCCCAGTGATCGTCAACTCGTTTCCGCGCATCGACAGCCTGCAACGGCTTCGTTCGCGAATGGCGTCCAGCACTGCATCATGGTGCCCTGCCAGTTCAACTGCTACTAGATCATCAAGCTGAAGTGTTTTTTCCTGCATTTATCAAGCATACAGGTCGCGGAGGTCGGTCAGACAATCATGCGGCGACAACGCCGGGCTGAGGCCACGTAATCGACAGCCTAAAGGTCTGAGGAACGGCCCCATTCGGAGTTAGCTGTACATACAGCCACCCCGAAGCGACCTGGGTCCAGACACACTGGTAAGGAGGTGGAAATTCTCCAAAGTGCTGCCATTCACCCTGCTGGGTGCCCAGGCTCAACGTGGGCACCGGACCATCGCTCCAGGAGAGCTGAAGGGTTGCCAAGCCGTCAGATGGAACGCTCACCCACTCTCCGTGCGCCACCCCCGGCTTCAGCACACCTACCAGAGAAACCGGCTCAGGAGCTACCACATGAGCTGGCTGCACTTGAGCCGCAGGATCCACGTGGGATTGGGCCGATGGATCCGCCTGAACCTGAGCCATGGGGGCCGGAGCATGTTGGGTCTGCGCCGTTACCTGTTGAGCCGTTCCGAATGCCGTCGCCGGGTACTCGCCTCCGGCGCTTCCGGAGCCCTCGTCACTTAGTCCCTGCAGCTCCTCATCGGATAGAACGATGTGGTCTCCGAGAGGTTCCAGATCATCGGTACCACCGAGATTTGCGTAAAGTGCCACAGCAACACATGGGTAGAAGAGCGCCATAAGGAACGGCGGAATCACAAGAAAGCTCAGAGCACTCGAGATGCCGCCGACCACCATTAGCGCCAGCATTACTAGCGAGATGCTCCCGATATTCTTCTTGAATATTCCGAATGGCTTACCTGGCAACCAGCCGCAGTCACTCGTCGAAGCATCCACCGATACGAGCATCATCAGACCACTTAGAGGAAGCATAAGGATCATGCTGCCAAGCAACGCCGCCAACATGACAATGGCCCCCATCTGGGAGGTTACGTACACTACCCCAACCGACACTGCTCCAAGAATGCCACCAACCATCAGCATCTGAACCGCGTACCTGGGAAGCTGAACGATTGCAGATTTAATACAGGCGCCGATCGACTCGTCGTATCCAAGCGCTACCCGATTCAATGCGATCACCGAGATACCACTTAGTGCAACTGCGATCATCATGAATGCAAACATCTTGATCATTACCGACGCACCGATCTTGCCGACTTCCTCCTCGGTTACGCCGGAGGCAACTGCAGGATCAACGGTTGTTGTGGTTGGAACATCACCGTTCGAGACGCCATCAAAAGTGCTCGAGTCCATACCTGTTCCGGCTGTGTTTACCGTGGTGCTTGATTGAATAGATCTGAATGTATCCCAGACCATCAGGTAACCCACGGGCGCAAGAACCGCGAAGAGCATGACTACGGTAATCAGATACATGATCAACAGCTGAACAAAGCGTTCCTTGAAAATTGCAAAACCGGTATGAAAGACAGTGGAAACCATTTGTCAGCACATCGGTATTCGCCTTGAATGACTTTAGCTGTTTATTCAGCGTCTAAGTACGAATTTTGAGGATGATGATCCTGTGGTCGACGAAGAATCTGAACCTGTAATCACAGCTGTTCCCTTATTCTTGCCCTTTTTCAGCTTTTTATACAGCTTGCGTGAAATGGAACAGGTTGCAGTGGTTGAAGCGCCAGATTTCAGGTCGGTCACCGTGCAGCTGAAACGTAGCTGCTTGCCACCTCGGCCCTTGATCTTGAAATTAATCACCGCGGAACAGGTATCACCGGTAATGCCTGAAGGGCATGCAAGGGCAACCTTGAACTTCCGTTTCTTGTTTAGCTTTGCAACCGGTGATGAATTAACGAATGTAACTTTTGGCGCTACCGCATCGCCGGACGTACTGCCACCCGTTGTAGTGCCAGTGGTGCCACCGGTAGTGGTGCTACCTCCAGTCGTTGTTGTGCTGCCTCCACCGGTTCCCGTGCCGCCACCGCCGGTACCACCGCCGCCTGTGTCAACAGCAGTGCCAACAACGCTTCCTGAGGTACTGTCATTGGCGGTTACCGAATCGGTAGCCGTGTGCGAGACCGCCGCTGTGAATTCGTAGCTCTGGGCAGCTGCCGGAGTCATCGCAACAGTAACGGTTGGTGTCGCGCTGACGTCGATACCGGAACCCGACAATGTGCAGGTTATCGTTGTGGTTCCCGTACAGTTGAATGAGGTTGACGACGCGACGCCGCTCAAGCCCGCTGGCAACGTAATCACAAGAGTTGTGTCGAACAGCGGATCTGAACCATTGTTCGTAACCGTGAATGTAACGTTGACCGCACTACCAACAGTTGCACTGGGGTTGGCTGGAGAGAACTCCACTCCGAGGTCCCCCCTGTTACCGGCCTCGACAGCGCCAAGGTCGCAGGAAGAACCAACGGTCCTTGTCAACCCACGCTGGTCAACAGTGAAGAGGGAACAAACCGTGGCGTCTCCCGCGTCAATAGC
>CAYTTD010000078.1:644-7283 GCA_964440595.1 uncultured Gaiellales bacterium | reverse complement strand
CTCCCCCCAACCAGTTCGGCTTATTGACGCGATAAGGTCACGATGATCCATCGATTGTAGAACGTCCCACAACCCACATCTCTACCTCCCCTGATCGGGGCGATTTTCCCCCCAATACCCCCCCAGCCTCGATCACATTTCGGCCCCGGAGCGCAGGAAGCGCCCCGGGGTTGTTTTGTTCCAGGGACAATTACTTGATAACAGGTACAATCCTCGTTCAGATCGGAAAGGAATAACCATGAAGGTTCGCGTCAGATTTGCTCCAAGCCCCACTGGTGCCATGCACCTTGGTAATGCAAGGGCAGCACTGTTCAATTGGCTGTTTGCTCGCCACCACGGTGCTGATGGAACGTTTATTCTCCGTGTTGAAGATACTGATCGTGAGCGATCAACAGATGAGGCAACAGCAACTCTGTTTCGAGTGATGGAGTGGCTGGGGCTTGACTGGGATGAGGGGCCAAAAGTTGGTGGAGAATTTGGCCCGTACACCCAGTTTGAGCGAATGGATCTTTACACCAAGCGTCTCGAGGAGCTGGTTTCGTCAGGATACGCTTACGAGTGTTGGTGCAGTGCAGGTGTGCTTGAGGAGGATCGCCAAAGAGCTGTAGATGCGGGGGAGGCACCGATTTATGCAGGGCGTTGCCGCGATCTGACGGAGGAGCAGCGTGCTGAGCGCAGGGCTGAACTTGGATCTGGCGTAATCCGCTTCAAGGTACCAGAGGGTGGCACAACAACGGTAGTTGATGTGATTCATGGCGAAACCCCTTTTGAGAATGACTTGTTGGGTGACTTCGTCATTGCCAGAACCGACGGCGTGCCCGTCTACAATTTTGCCTGTGTCGTGGACGACATTGATATGCAGATCACGCACGTAATCAGGGGTAACGATCACCTGTCCAACACACCTCGGCAGGTTCTCATTTATGAGGCTCTTGGAGGTACCCCGCCACTCTTTGCGCATGCGCCAATGATTCTTGGACCTGATCGCCAGAAACTCTCCAAGCGGCACGGAGCCTCGACTGTCGAGGCTTTGGCAGAAGATGGTTACCTGGCATCTGCAGTCAGAAATTACCTCGCGTTACTTGGCTGGAGCAAAGACGACGAGACCACGGTAATGACAACAGACGAGATCGTCGAGAGTTTTGATCTTTCTCGGGTAAAAAAGTCGCCATCGGTATTTGACTATGACAAGCTCCTGTGGATAAACGGTCAACACCTGAGAGCCATTACTCCCGAAGAATTTGCTGCCGAATTTGCGGCGTGGCGTGATCGCTGGTGTGCTGACAGCGCTGAAATGGGGAGCAGTACCGGGGTTTGGAGTGTGACCCCTTCGCAGGCCGCTTTCCTTGTTCAGGAGAAAGTCGATACCTTTTCAGCAGTAGGCAAAATGGTCGACTTCCTTGCCGAACCGCATGCAATGTCTGACGAAGCAGCTGAGCGCCTGCAAAAGGCAAAACACGTTGAGGAAGTGCTCGATGCAGCGATTGCGCGCCTTTCCCAAATTGAGGATTGGACTGCTCCAGTAATTGAAGGAGTGCTCCGCGCACTGTGTGAAGAATTGGAGCAGAAGCCCAGAATAGTATTTGCACCCATCAGATTCGCCGCGACAGGTCGTACCATAACGCCTGGATTGTTTGAGAGCATCGAGGTATTAGGCGCAGAGAGAACACTTGATCGTATGAAGAATGCGCGTTCGAAGCTCACTGCATCAGCAAACTGCTGACAAAGCGATTTGCCCGGGTTTCACCGCGCTACATCTACTGTATTGCCTACAACTTGCAACGGTTACTTACCAGCCATGGGGGGAACATAACCCCTTGTTTGGGGGGAACGGACTATTTCAGGTTCTGGTTACATGGCAATAAGAGAGGCACTCGGGCGAATTGAACGCCACGTAGTAGCCGTACGAATCTGTGGCTTCCTTGTGGCTCTGAATATTTTGATTATGCAGGGCATGCTGTTCTTCCTCGAAGGACTCGTGATTCTTCCGGTTCTCTCGTCGGTACTGACTATTGTCGGAGTCCTGTTGTTGAACAGGATTACGTCACGTGTTGTTCGCAATCTTCTTGCAAGCACACGGCGTGAAGCGGGCACCGCCGGAATGTTCCAAACCGTGGCAAACAATATCTCCGGTGAGTCGGCTGGATACATCGGCACACTTGATGCATTGGTGGTCGCCGCAGCGACTTCGGGCATGGATTTTTGGTACTCGCTGCCTGATGACCGAAGTAAATTCAGATCGCCATCGGGCATCACCGTTGATGCTTCAACGGACAATGGTCGACAGTTGATGTCTTTGATGGACGGAGTGATGTGCGCCGCTCTGCCCGATGGATTTGATTCGGAAGTGCTATATCCACAACAAGCGTCAGGGTCAACTGCTTCTGATAGAAATTTTCATGTTGCTCCTATTCTTTCCGACGGCACTGTGGTTGGTTTTCTTGTCGGCACAACTGCAACAGGAAATAATCAGGCAGGAGTGCATGCCCAGGCGAGGCTTGGTGGGTTCGCCTCGATAGCCTCTGTAGCATTGAGCAAGGCCGAAGCAATTGATAAGGCCCGCAGGGAGTTGCGAGAGAACGACCTGCTACTGCGCAGTCTGTTGCTGGATAGTGAGGATGCCGAGCGTGATCACCTTGCGCAGCACGCGAGACAATCGGCTGAAGCTGTTTGTGGTTCAAAGGCAATTGTATTTGCGTCTGCCGGCAATACGGTTCAGGTTGCTGGTGTGTGGAGTTCAGACGGTTCCCTGGAGATCAGAACAGCAGCCATTCGTAATCTGTTCAGGGTTGATGGTTTCAACGATCTGACGCCTAATGTTTACTCGTGCATTGGTGTTGGTGGCACTATGAAGTCACGTGCTGAGTGCATGCCTGAACCAGTGCGCGACGACCTTGCTTCATTGGGAATTTCTGAAGAAATAGTGGTGCATCCCATCTTTTCCGGAGGCGAAGTCAACGGACTTCTGATAATCGATATCGATGACTCGGTTGGGGTAGATGATCGAGCAGCGTCTCTGCTGGATGTGCTTTCGCGTCAGATTGCCTCTCTGTTTCAGCGGACCGGGCTGATCGAGTTGATACAGCGGCGCAGCCGGCATATATCTTGTACTCCCAAGCTTTCAAGACGTCTGCTTGACGCTACCACCATTGAAGAAATTGCAAGGTCGGCTGTCAGCGAGCTTCACTCCGGATTCGGATTTGATGAAGTGACAATTGCGTTGAACAAAGGAGGAGCGACTGATCGTGCAGACATGTTGTTGCGTTCCACCAAGTCCAGCATTTCGTCGTTGACGAAGGAAATGGAAACCGTTCTTGCGGGAAGTGAAGCGTACGTATCTTGCTCCTCAGGGACGTCAGGGCAGTCAACGATTGTTGTGCCGATTGAAAAGTCAGGTGGCGGAACGGTTGGAGTGCTGGCAGTGACAGAGAATGATGTGAGCACGCTCGGTAGCGATGACCTGCACGTGCTTGAGGCTGCTGGCGACTATATTGCCGCGTCGCTTGAGCAGGTTGAGCTGGTTGATACCTTGCAGAAGAATTACTTTCGCACGGTTGAGGCTCTGGCTACCGCGCTCGAAGCCAAAGACCAGTATACGATCGATCACGCACGTTCCATAACCGAGTTGTCTGCTGCTGTTGGTCGGCGGATGGGAATGGATGAGAGGGATATCCACGATCTGAAACTCGGAGCACTGTTGCATGACATCGGCAAGATTGGTGTACCTCACGACATATTGAACAAGGCAGGGCCACTGTCTGACGACGAATTTGAAATCATGAAGCAGCACACGGTAATTGGAGAGCAGATTATTGCGCCACTGGAGTTTCTTGCTCCGGTTCGACCGTTGGTTCTACACGAGCACGAGAGATTCGATGGCAAAGGATATCCACACGGCCTCGAAGGCGAACAGATTCCAATGGGGGCGAGGATAATATTCGTGTGCGACGCTTGGCATGCCATGACAAGTAACCGCCCTTATCGAGAGGCATTGGACAAGGCAGAGGCGATCAAGCGAATGAAGGCTGGAGCTGGCACTCAGTTTGACCCGCGCGTAGTAGAGGTGTTTTTGGAGATCCTTGAGCAGGAGCCGGCATTGGCTCTTGCAGAGCTTTGAGAAACGATTCTGGATCGAAGGTGGCGGCGGCTATTGCAAAGTCATCATTACGATCTCGACTGCAATGATCGCCAGCAGCGACGCGCAAGTTGCAATCAGTGCCCAGGTTCCAAATCCAGCCATTCGACGATTCGCTGTGGAGCCGTGTAGTACGTGTACGTAACCCGGCGAGTGCTGAAGCGTTGTCTGGTGGTTGTACCCCCCTGCCAGCTGAGTGCCGGTTGACTGCACCACTCGTCCGTACTGGTCTATTGCGTAACCTGCTGATCCTGGTAGTAGTTGCGGCGATGTATCGTCCCCATACCAGCTGTGGGGCGTAGATCGAATCAGCCTGAATGCCTCCGAAGTTGCAGCAATCGATTGCAGACCATTATCAATTGTTGTGTCATCCATCTCGTCAAGTTCCATTCGGATAGCAATGACACCGAATGCCTCCCGACAGTGTTCGAGTACCTTCACAAGGTAATCATGCGTATCAACCAGGTTGATCGGTGCCCTGAACGAATCCGCGAATTCAGCAGCGACGTGGGTCTTGTATTGCATGCGGCGGAAACGCTCTCCGATCTCTTCGCCCAGATCGGGATCCATGTTTTTGCTGGCATGAAGCAGCTTTGTAGCGCTCCGTGCAATTGGATCCCACTGGTTCCAGATCGACTCAATTCCGCTGCTGTATTCTGATGTACCTGTTACCTGGGTGATGTTGTCCTGCTGCATCCTTGCTGACTCCCTGGATTGGCAACTTCTTTGTTACCTCTTGCTGATGCTTTGCTATCGGTCAGTATGACAACAATCATTAGCACTTTTTTTGATTTGTTATAATTTTCGGTGTTTGCTCGGTTAATGCTTTGGGCACCTTTCAAAATATGAGCATTTTGGAGTCGACTCGATACCTTAGGTGGGGCTCAGCAGAGCGGCTTGCCGATCTTGAGCAGATGGCTGACAGACCATTGGACGTGCTAGTGATCGGGGGTGGTATCACGGGCGCGGGAATTGCTTTGGATGCAGCTGCCCGGGGGTTTCGCACAGGGTTGGTTGAGGCCGGTGACTTTGCCAGCGGAACTTCCAGTCGTTCTTCGAAGATGATTCATGGCGGATTGCGCTACCTGGCTGGTGGTGACGTCGCATTGGTGCGAGAAGCGCTGAGAGAGCGTCTTCAAGTTCAAAGAAATGCAACGCACGTGTGGAGGCCTTTGCCGTTTTGCCTTCTCGTCGGTGGCGAGAAGGCAACATTTAACCGGTTCAAGCTTGGTGGTGGATTGTTTGCGTACGATCTGCTTGGCGCTGCCCGCGCTGGCCGTTCTCACAGGTGGTGTAATCGTGACACGGTTTTGCAGTATGCGCCGGCTCTTAATGGAGTTGGTCTGCGAGGTGCGTATCATTATTTTGATGCGCAAGCTGATGATTCGCGCTTGGTTCTTGCTGTGCTTCGTACTGCGTACCGTCATGGTGCAATGTTGGCATCCCGCGCTCCGATGAAGAAGCTTAGCGTGAAGAATGGGCGTGTTGTGGGGGCGGAGATCAGTGCTGAGGGTTTAGGAAGCATTGAGATCAAGGCGTCGATCGTGGTTTCAGCGGCAGGAGTTCAGGCTGCCGAAGTGTACAAGGGCACAGGGATTGATCCTGGATTTGAAATCGTACCGAGCCGAGGCACCCACCTTACTCTGTCACGGGATCGGGTGCCGGTTGATACTGCGGTGAGTTTCTACGGATACACAGGCAGAAATGTTTTCGTTGAGCCATGGGGCGACGAGCTTGTGATTGTTGGTGCTACGGACGATATCCATAAGGGGAGCCTGCATGATCCTGCGGTTGAAAAGGAAGACGTTGCCTGGTTGCTTGATGCACTCAATGACTATCTCCATGAACCATTGGATCACTCGGACGTCATCTCGTCATGGTGTGGGTTGCGCCCACTGGTTGCTGATTCCTCAGTTGGTGATTCGGCGGTTAATACGAGTGATGTGTCACGCGAGCACAAGATTGTCACCCATCCGGGTATGGTTTCTGTGGTTGGAGGAAAGTTGACCACGTACCGGGCCATGGCAGAGGACACAGTAGATCGTGTGATCCGGGAGCTTGACGAGGCAAATTTTGTTGCCAGCCCGACGGCAAGGTTGAATCTTGTTGGAAGTGGTATTCGGCCGGAGAGGTCAGTCTTTCTGGATATAGCGTCAAGGCTGAAGTGTTCAGTTCGGGTTGCGGAGCATCTCGTGAGATGGCACGGTTCAGATGTGTTGGGCATCGTTGATCTTTGCCAACGGGATCCAGCCCTGGCAGATCCTTTGATTGACGGGCGCCCCTACATTCGCGCTGAAGCGGTCTGGGCGGTTCTTCATGAGAGTGCGATGAGCTCTGATGACATCCTGCAAAGACGAACCAGGATTGCTCTTGAGACGCGTGACGGCGGTGAGTCGATCAGATCAGACATTGATGAGTTGATTGCGCGTGCCAATGACTTCGCGGTGGCTCCAACATAAATTCTGGGCATGGTTGCCTTTGCAGTGTGAGTTCACGGAGCGTTG
>CAYTTD010000078.1:0-544 GCA_964440595.1 uncultured Gaiellales bacterium | reverse complement strand
GTGCAGGTTGGGGTTTTTGGGGCGAGAGCAAGGAGTGTGAGCGAAGCTGTATTTCTGCGTGTTTGCCCTTTGCGGTGTGAGTTCACGGAGCGTTGGTGCAGGTTGGGGTTTTTGGGGCGAGAGCAAGGAGTGTGAGCGAAGCTGTATTTCAATACTGCGAGCGAACAACGACACAGCTATCGCCCCAAAAAATACCGCATAGGGGATTCGAACCCCTGCTACCGCCGTGAGAGGGCGGCGTCCTAGGCCTCTAGACGAATGCGGCTTATTTGAACCGGACGAATCAGGTTTCAGATGTATTTTACCTGAAATGCAATCTTGTGGGGTGACATGATCCGACGATTGGTGCAGAATATGCGCTATGCACGAATCTTCATTTCCGCAGTCAGCCGAAGACCCAGCCATGCGTAACAGTCGCGCGATCAAGACCCTGGAGTGGGAAGACTCACACGGTTTGGGGTTTAGAAGGCGAAAAGCTGGAGGGGCTGCGAGCGAGACTGATCCTGGTGATTACTCGCTAAGAGATATATCTAGCCGAGAGGTT
>CAYTTD010000077.1:6321-7340 GCA_964440595.1 uncultured Gaiellales bacterium | reverse complement strand
ATTTCAGAAGAGAGTTGAGCTTTGGGAAGCGCGCAGGGCTGGCCCGCCTCCTCCTCGTCGTATCCACCGAACGCTGATCATGTTTCTGATGATGGCAGCGATGCTGTTTCTGGTGTGGCTACTTACCTTTGGGCCGCGTTAGATCTGACTCGACGCTGAGCCAGATTGCACAAACTCGACCAACGAGTGACCAGTCATCTCTTCCGGCTGAGGAATCTCAAGCAGGGCCAAGATGGTTGGGGCCACATCAGCAAGGCGCCCGCGAGGCATCGGGCGCACCCGCGCCGGATCAAGCGTCACCACGAATGGAACAGGATTCGTAGTGTGCGCAGTGTGAATGTCACCATCACGGGTGATCATCTGCTCAGCATTGCCATGGTCCGCAGTAACCAACGCAACGCCTCCCCGAGCTTTCACTGCCTCAAGCACTCTGCCCAGCTGAAAATCAACCGCCTCACAAGCCTGAATGGCGGCCGGAAGTGAACCCGTGTGACCAACCATGTCAGGGTTGGCAAAGTTCAAAACGGCAAACCCGACTTCGGGCTTTGCGAACTCCTCAACGAATGCATTGGCAACACCCTCGGCGCTCATCTCCGGCTTGTGGTCATATGTCGGCACGTCGCGTGGCGATTCAATGAGCTCACGCACCTCACCGCTGTGTTCGCGCTCAACTCCGCCATTGAAGAAGTAGGTTACGTGCGCGTACTTCTCAGTCTCTGCCGTATGGAGCTGACCAATACCGTGCTGCTCAAGAACATCTGCGAGCGTGTTTTCCAGCTTGTGCGGAGGAAAGATGACCGGAAGGTCAAAGGAACTATCGTACTCACACATGCAGATAACATCGACCGGTGGAGAGTTACGGCGTTCAAAGCCATCAAAAGATTGTTCGGTAAATGCTCTGACTATCTGACGCATGCGATCCGGGCGGAAGTTTGCGCAAAGAATAAGATCCCCTTCAACGATGCGTGACGGTGCACCTTCCGACATTGCGCCGGTGATGATCCAGGGGTCAACAAATT
>CAYTTD010000077.1:0-6311 GCA_964440595.1 uncultured Gaiellales bacterium | reverse complement strand
AGTTCGGGCATGCCGGCCTGGCAGGACCATCTGTTCATCGGTCTTGCCAAGAGCATGACTCTCGTTAATTGCCGAGGTTGCTGTCGGGGCACGAGTACCCAGGCCATCGACCAACGCCTCGTATGCTCGCTGGGTTCTATCCCACCTGTGATCTCTATCCATTGCCCAGTAGCGACCGATAACCGTCGCAATTCGAGCGACAACGCTTTGCCCTGCTGGGCCGCCTTCGTCCGTCACCTTCTGCAGGAAGCGCTCAAGATCGGGTAGATCTGTCAGTGCGGCATCAGGCGCAACATCACGCCCGTCAGTTATTGCATGAACTGCGATACGAGTTACGCCGCGCTTGACTGCAACGTTGATCAACGCCTTCACGTGCTCAACGTGGGAGTGAACGCCCCCACGAGAACAAAGCGCAAGAACGTGCAAGGCAGCGTCACGCTCAACAAGATCATTAAGCGCCTTGGCTAATACTTCGTTACCCTCGAGGTCACCGGAGTCAACCGCAACATCGATGCGGGTAAGATCCTGGTAGACAACCCGGCCAGCGCCAAGGTTCAGATGCCCGACTTCGCTGTTGCCGATCTGCCCTTCAGGCAACCCGACGTCAGTACCCGAAGCAGACAATTGGGTGTGCGGGTACCGGGCGACAATGTCGTCAAAGACCGGTGTGTCAGCCCGGCTAACGGCGTTGCCGGGCCCGTGAGGAGCTACTCCCCACCCATCAAGAATAATCAAGGCGACCGGTTGCGTCATGCCGTTACGCCATGACGCAACTTCGCAACTTCTCTACCAGCTTCGATAATCCTGGAGAAGGAGTCAACTTCAAGCGCTGCTCCACCAACCAATGCTCCGTCGATGTCCGGGCAGGAAAGCAGCTCCAAGGCATTGTCTGGCTTGACGCTGCCGCCATAAAGAACGGAGATTCTGCCGGCCTCATCGCCGCCAAACATCTCTGCAAGAATTAATCGTATCTCGGCGTGCATCTGCTGAGCAATATCAGGAGTTGCCGTCTCACCAGTGCCGATTGCCCATACAGGTTCATAGGCAACGTAGAGAAGTGGCAGCGCCTCTGCAGGATATTCGGCAAGCGCAGTCTCAAGCTGCCCGCGAACGACTTCTTCCGCCTTGCCCGCCTTGCGCTGATCATTAGTCTCGCCAACGCACAGCATCGGAGCAAGCCCAAACCCGATCGCCGAGTGAACCTTTTCAGCCAGTGCCTCATCTGTCTCGCCAAAATATTGGCGCCTCTCAGAGTGGCCCAGCAAGACTCCTTCAATGCTCATATCTTTCAGCATTGGGGCGCTGACCTCGCCGGTGTAGGCACCCTGGTCGGCCTGGTGCATGTTCTGAGCGAATATCGAGAAAGGTGCCTTTGCCTCAACGGCTAGCTCAAGCGTCGTAAACGGTGGTGCTACGACGACCTCGAGACCAGGCTCACCGTCACTCATCGTGTCATCAATCCAGGTGGACAGATCGTGGATGTACTCAAGCGCATCGGCTCTTAGCTTGTGCATCTTCCAGTTAGCTGCGACTACAACCCTTCTTGGATCCGACATGATGCTACCTCCCTGTATCTGAATTGAACTTACTAACTACTCTGGAGAATTTCTGATTGCTTCTACTCCCGGAAGCGTGGCACCCTCGAGCAAGGCAAGGCTGGCGCCACCGCCCGTTGAGATGTGACTGATGCGTGCGGCAACTCCAAACTTATTGGCAGCGGCGACGCTATCTCCACCACCAATCACCGATGTGCCATGGCTTGCGGCCACGGCCTCAGCGACGCCCCGCGTGCCGTCTTCGAAACCCTGTACCTCAAACACGCCCATCGGCCCATTCCAGAAGATGGTTGAGGCCTCAGCAATGCGGCTCGAGTAAAGCATCTGGGTGCGTGGACCAATGTCGAGCCCCATCCACCCTGCAGGAATTGACTCAGCGGCAACTACGCGGCGCTCAACACTCGGAGAGATCTCCTGCGCAACCACAACGTCAACTGGCAACATGAGTGAACAACCATTCTCTTCAGCGGTTTTCATAATGTCGCGCGCGAGAGATTGACCGTCCTCATCCTCGATCCTCGAAGCGCCGGTATCAACGCCCCTTGCCGCATGAAATGTGAACGCCATGGCGCCGCCAACCAGGATCGCATCCGCGATCTCGGAGAGCTTCTTGAGCACGCCGATCTTGTCACTTACCTTCAGCCCGCCAATGATGGTAACGAAGGGTCTGGCCGGGTTCGCAATCAGCGCAGAGAGGTTGTGGAGCTCACGACCAAGAAGGAAGCCAGCAAAGGCAGGAACATAATTTGCAACTCCTGCCGTTGACGCATTGGCTCTGTGAACGGTGCCGAATGCGTCATTTACATACAGATCACATAGGCGAGCAAGCTGCCTGGAGAACTCGCTGTCATTCTCGGTCTCCTGAGGATGAAAACGGGTGTTCTCCAGCAGAATCACATCACCTGGTTCTGCATCGTTTACCGTTCTTTCAACTTCCTCACCAACGCAATCGTCGACGAAGTGAACCGGCCTCTCAAGCAGCTGCTCAAGTCGAGCAGAAACCGGTGCAAGAGAAAATGCTTCGTTCCGCACGCCTTTCGGGCGACCCAGATGCGAACAGATCACAACGGTTGCGTCATTTTTCTGCAGCCAGGAGATCGTTTCAAGAGATGCGCGGATCCGCGTGTCGTCACTGACCATTACCTGACCGCTTTCATCGTCAACCGAAAGCGGAACGTTGAAGTCAACGCGGACGAGAACGCGCTTACCCGCAACATTCTCGTCCGCGATAGACCTCAAGACAAGATCACTTGCCATGCCGGTGCTCAACCTGGAACTCCCACCTTCACAAGGCGGGCAACCAGCTCTGCAACGCGCGAGCTGTAACCCCACTCGTTGTCGTACCAGCTAAGCAGTTTGACCATTCGGCCGTTGACCATCGTGCTGGCACCGTCGAGGATTGAGCTGTGTGTATTGCCAACTATGTCCTGACTTACAAGTGGCTCCTCTGAATACTGAAGGATGCCCCTCATTGGCCCCTCGGATGCAACACGAAGCGCGGCATTGACCTCTTCCAGCGTGGTTTCTTTCTTCAGCGTCGCAACGAAGTCGGTAACTGATCCGCATGGAACTGGCACGCGCAGAGCGATGCCGTCGAGCTTACCAGCCAACTCAGGCATGACCTCGCCAATCGCACGAGCAGCACCGGTTGACGTCGGAATCACGTTGAGAGCGGCAGCGCGTGCACGTCGAAGATCGCTGTGAGGCGCGTCAAGAAGCCGCTGATCGCTGGTGTACGCATGACAGGTTGTCATGTAACCGGCCTCGATACCCCAGTTGTCATGAAGCACCTTGGTCAACGGCGCAAGACAGTTGGTCGTGCAACTGGCGTTTGATACAACGTGGTGTGTTTCCGCATCGTAGCCTTCATCGTTCACTCCGAGAACCACGGTGTAGTCAGCGCCCTTTGCCGGCGCCGAGATCACTACCTTGCTGGCACCCTGCGCCAGGTGAACTGCAGCCTTGTCACGATCTGTGAAGAGGCCGGTTGACTCGATGACCACGTCGACGCCAAGTTCGCGCCATGGAAGGTCTTCAAGGTTGCGGTGTGAGAGATACTTGATCTCGTCACCGTTTACCGAAAATCCGTCGTCTGTAAGTACTACGTCTGCGTCGAATGGTCCCTGGACCGAGTCCCAACGAAGAAGGTGAAGCAGTGTCTCACGATCACCAAGGTCATTAATTGCAACCAGATCGATATCTGGATCACCAATTTCAATGATTCTTCTAAGAACACACCGGCCGATTCGACCGAAACCGTTAATTGCGACTCTTGTTGCCACTTTGGCCTCCCTGTTTTGTGGATTGGAGTTATTCATTTTGTGCAATCTGTTTGATCCTATACCTGCGATGTTGACTCTGCACGTTTTTCGTGATTGAGGAGTCGAATCTTGTAAGAAGAGCCGTATGCATCCCCCGCATAGCGCCCCACCGAACAATGATTTTCATCACTGGCGCCACTCCTTCGCCAATGATCGATTCCGGCAAGCGGCAACACTCTCTGGCAAGGAATAAGAATTGGGAACGGGTTACGGCTGCACGCACTTGCCGCAGCACGGACTGCCTTTGGATTACCCGCCAACCGAGCCAGATCGCTGTAGGAAATCGTGTCTCCAGCGTTGGTTGCATAGAGCGCAATCAGCGCTCGTTGCATGAACTCTGAAGCAATTCCTGCTGCAGCGAGCCATCGCAAAATAGTCGCATCGGGCAGCGGCCGCTCCGGAATAGTCTGATCCGAAGAAAAATACGTAGCCAGGAAATCCACGAGCATGCGAACATCGTCTGACAACTCTTCCGGATCAACAGTTGAATTGTTGGACTGCCCCAAGCGACTTAGCGGAGGATGGATTTTTACAGGTCTACCAGCGTCGTCGATCTCGAGCGAGAGCACTCCCCAATCGTTACCGGTATCAACATGGATGACCACGGTATTTCCGACTGGATCCTGTGACTGCAAAACTTCCATGGTGTCAATCATTGCAAATAGCCACGAGTAAGCACCAACTGTCGTGGTAGCAAACAGGCTATTAATATGCCGGAAACGACGATTGGGCGACCCTGACTCCCACGGTCAGCACCAGTGAGCACAGAACCACACCACCTACTCCCGCGTGCTTGCCTTTTCTCCGACCGACAAAGATTACTAGCACGAGCAAGGCCATCCAGGTGAAGGCGGCAACCAGCTCTCCAAGAGCAACGACGCGGCCGGCATCGCCGAGACGACCACCGAAAGCCAGCAGAAAGGAGATTACTGATGCGCCGAGCACTGCACGCGCAGCTAATTTCGCACGGAGGCCTGTATCTGACGTTTGCTGCTCCCCAACACCACCGTCAATGAGCACGAGACCGGGGTGTGCAACGTTCTCTTCATTGATCTCGTCGTCAAAGTTGTGCGCTGGTTGCGCCGATGGCATTTGGTCCTCCTGACCTCTGCATTCATCTGCATCCTGCAGACGAGTTATCTAAGTTGTTCTCGGCATTCTGAATCGTGTTCTTGAGCGGAGTGCGACCAACACCAGGCTAACGCGTGCTCCGCCCCACCCGATGTATCTCCTCGTAGATCGAGCCCGCAATACTTCGGGGCAAACCGGGCACAGCTTCAAGCTCCTCGAGAGTCGCTTGTCGGACTGCCTCAGGCGAGCCAAAAAAGTTCAATAATGCTCGCTTTCTTGCGTCGCCAACACCCTTCAATTGATCGAGAAAAGAAACCCTGATTTTGGCCCCTCTTACGGCGCGATGATGCCGCAGAGCGAACCTATGAGCCTCGTCACGAATCCTTTGCAGAAGTTTGAGGCCACTGGAGTCGCGAGGAAGAACTATAGGGTCAACCCGCCCTGGAAGAAATACTTCCTCCTCACGTTTGGCTAGCGAGCAGAAAGCAACTCTGCTAATTCCGATCTCCTCAAATGCCGTAACGGCCGCACTCAGTTGACCTTTTCCACCGTCAATAACCACCAACTGAGGTGTCTGCATAAAGGATTCGTCTTCGTCACCTTCTGCAAGTCGTGTGAATCGCCTCGATATCGCCTCAGCCATCATGGCAAAATCGTTCTGCCCATCTGGGTGACGCATGCTGAACTTTCTGTAGTGCTCTTTATTGGGACGAGAATCTTCAAACACAACCATTGATGCCGCCGGGGCCTCATCCTGAAGGTTGGAAATGTCGTAGCACTCAATGCGAACCGGCAAGTTCTCGAGGCCAAGAGCATCCCGCAACTCTTCAAGTGCAAGCGCCCTCTGTTCGATCTTCTGTCGCTCACGCAAGGAGTCATATCGCAAAGCATGAGCTGCGTTGCGCTCCGCAAGCTCGGCTAGACGTCGCTTCTCCCCTCGCTCAGCAGCCCGCACCTCTACTTTGCTGCCCCGTATTCGCTCGAGCTCCTCCCCTACCATTGCGTGATCCTGATCGTTCAACGCACCTCGGGGAACTACAACTACTGGCGGTACGGCTCGGCCCGGTTCGTACCATGACAGCATGAACTGTGCCAACACAGTCGATGTATCCAACCCTTCCGGGTACTCAAGAAAGTGACTGCTTCGATCACCCAGTCGCCCATCCCGAACATGCAGGACCTGTACGTTGGCAGGTGAATAGCCAGCGTCGGTCTTGGTAGAGGAAACCCCGCCTGCGTCGTCCTCCACAATCGATGCTGCGGCCAACACATCGTAGTCTCCCGACGAGCCAAAAGTGCCTGTTTCTGCCTCTTGCAATTCAATTATTCTTAGGTATAACAACTATAATTTAATATTTTTACG
>CAYTTD010000076.1:0-7372 GCA_964440595.1 uncultured Gaiellales bacterium | reverse complement strand
GTGACCCTTGCGCACCGTTTTACACCCGAGCAGTTCGGTACTTGGACTGTGGTTATGTCACTTGCAACTCTTATTCAGCTGCTTGCGACGCGCGGCATTCCAGTTACCGGCTCGGCTGCGATTGCGCGGACTCCAGAAAATACAGACAGAATCCACTTAACGATTCTCAGTGGCACGCTGAAGGTGTCGTTTGTAGTGACCGTATCTGCCATGGTTCTCGCACCGCTGATCGCCCACCTGATGGGCGACAAAAGCCTGACGCCACTTTTCCTGATCGCTGCACTTGCGGCTTTGACATATGGCTTTCACTCGGTCTTTTTCGTTGGCTTGTCAGGCAGGGGGCGCCACCTCCAACAGGCGTTTGCCCAGGCCGGCTATGCGGTTGTCAGGCTGCTGTTGATAATTGGCGGAACACTTCTTTTCTCTTTGAAAGGTGCCGTCGCCGGCTTTGTGGCGGCTCCGTTCATCGCAACCCCATTTGCCATTGTCAGGGGAAAAATCTCAGTTGGCACACGGAATGATTCAGACGGCCCTTCAGCCAGGACGCTTTTTCAGGAGGGGTTGCCAGCAACATTGATGGCACTCTCGCTGTCGCTGCTGCTCACCGTTGATCTGCTAACGGTGAAGCGGCTTGCAACCGGTGAGATAGGTGGTGCCTGGGCTGCAGCGGCGACGATTGGTCATGTTCCTTTCTTTCTCGTAGCAACTACGACTTTTGGAATGCTTGCAGACGTTGCCTCCTCATCCGGCGCGTCGCGGGATGTTCGTTTACCGGCCTGCAGGGCGATAGTCAGGCTACGCCTTGCACAGTTGCTCTCAGTTCTGTCGATGCCAATTCTTGGCCTTTCGCTGTTTGGCGGAGACCTTGCCAACCTGATCTTTGACTCGCGATACTCAACGGCTGCCTCTCTCGTCACTCCTTTAACGATCGCCACCTTTGCGGCAACAATGCACGCAATGTTCATCGCCTTTGACATTGGATCCGGCAAAACGCGTGCGGGCCTGACAATCTCATTCTGCGGCGTGCTTGGCATCCTGCTCGGAGTTGCATCGCTAATCGGCACGTCACCTGCTGCAGCTGCCTGGGCGGTGGCTGGCGTGTCTGCGACACAGGTGCTCGTGCACGCAACTGTCGTATCAAGGCGTCTTGGCCAAATTCCCCTGTCACTGGGGGCTTGGATCGTTCATTGGGGAGCGTCTCTACTTTTGCTACTCATTCCTCTGGTTATGCGATATCAACTTGAAATTGATCCACTGATTGTTTTGGCAGTGGTCTCACTCCTTGCGGTGCCATGGCTTGTACTGCTCCGGTCAGGGAGGTTCAGTGTCAATGTTTGACCGGCTTGCTCAACTGGCTCGACACTCGGCCGTCTATGGTCTCGGCTCTGTCGCCTCAAAGATTGTCGCGATTCTGCTGCTTCCAATTTATGTGCGCTACGTAGAGCCTTCCGGTTACGGCATTGCCGAGGCTGTACTCACGCTCGATCTATTCACGGTTGCACTTGTAAAGCTCGGCCTCCACAACGCCATGATGCGCTTCTACTACGATCATGAAGCGCCGGAAGACGCCGCACGAGTTGTGCATACCGTGCTTACGATGATGCTGGTGACCACCGCTGTCGGCGCTGTAATACTTATCGCTTGTGATGCTCAGCTGGCGGGATTCTTCCTAGGCGACAATGGTGCCTACCGGTTTCTGTGGATCGCCGCATTCGGGATGTGGTGTTCGACAATACAGCAGACCATGATGGCCACTTTCAGGCTCGAAAAACGCCCCATGCCATTTGGAATTTTCAGCCTCGTGAACATAACCATGTCAGCACTGCTGACGATCGTATTTGTTGTGTTCATGGATTGGGGAGCAACGGGCCTTCTTCTCGGCAACTTTCTGGGAACGTTTTCAACAATCCCTCCAATAATGATCATGCAGCGAAGATTTGTTCGCCTCTCAAAGGGCAGCGACGTTCGCCCCGACCTGCTGCGGTTTGGGTTGCCTACGACGCCAATGGCAATTGCAAATCAGGGGCTGATGTTGATTGACCGAACAGCTGTAGCGAGGATGACTTCGCTCACCGCGCTAGGCACATACAGCATCGCGAGTCGAGTTGCCCAGGTCGTGCTCCTTGCGGTTATAGCAGTGCAGCTTGCATGGCAGCCATTTGCCTACTCAATCAAAGATGACGAAGAGGCTCGCCGCGTCTACTCAAAAGTCATGACCTGGTTTGTTTGCGCTGTTGGATGGATTGTTGTTTCAGTATCACTTCTGGCAGACCCTGTGCTCAGGGTTGCCACGACATCCAAGTACTATGATGCCATTGCGCTTGTTCCAATCCTTGCCTTGTCTGCCGGCGTGTACGGCATGTACTTCATCGCAGGTATAGGCGCAAGCCGCGTGAAGAAGACCGGCTACCATGTTTTCGTCGCCGCAGGCGCCCTCACAACCAGCCTGGCCGCCAACCTGATTCTTGTTCCCAGATTTGGTGCGACCGGTGCTGCCATCGCGGCCCTTTGCGCAAATTCAATGCTGTCTCTGCTCATGTTCATCCGCTCGCAACATGTTTTTCCGGTCAGGTATGAAACGGGTCGCCTCCTTCTGCTGGGATCTTTGATCACAGGTAGCTGCGCACTAGCGATACTTTTGCCACAAGACGTCCACGCGACGCTGGTGCCACGCATTCTGATTCCAGTCCTCTACCCTCTAGTCGTTTTCATGCTTGTTCTCACTCGGGCAGAACGACATGCATTTTATGAACGCAGCTTGAAAAGGCGCGGCAAGTAAATTTTGCAGTTACCGGATGAACACCAGATACGATTTTACGAACGGCCCCAACATTTCTCGCTTGATCTGGGCGCCTGGAAACATATCTCGCAGCTGGGAGCGACCAAGCAATCGGATTGAGTCAACTACCTCACCCGCAACTACGGGGTCAGGTTGCTGGTGCATCCACCCGAGCCGACGACGCCTGAGCATCCCGATGCGGACGCTTCGTGGCAGAAACTGAAAGAACGGAAACAGAAAGTGTGGCTCGATTGGAAACCAACGGCACGGTGTCTGCAGGTAGACACGCTCAGCAACCCGCACGATCTCATCAGCCATCGCCTTTTGGCGGGCACGATCTCCAACGTGCTCAATCACGGAGTTGGAGAAGGCCACATCAAATTCATCATCCGAGTAGTCCACAAGAGAACAGGCATCCCCATGCCTCTCGCGAAGAACAACCTCAATATTTCGCTCGCTGCATACTTCCTGCCAATCACCGCTGACTTCTGCAGGCGTTGAAATGTTTACTACCGTAATCTCAAACCGCTTTACACCACCACCTGCTGTCTGGTTCGCAAATTTCATCCAGTCGATCGACCTCCAGAACCCAGCGCTTCCCCCGACGTCAACAATGCGAACCTGCGAACCAGTTGCTTCCAATAGTTGGCAAAATCGGTTAAACCTTCTGGCTCTCAGTCGGCTTGCGATCGATTTTGGATTTGTGTTGTCCGCGACTATTCCCACAGAAGATGAAAATACCAGATGATAGCCTTTTGCCCTGTGAATGATTCACAACACAAATCCCGATCCTCTTCCGCCCTCCCCGCCGGCAGGGCGGGAGTGTTGCGGAGGCGCGCAAGAGGAGCCTTGCACCGAGTGCTTCACGCCTGGGAGTCACGCCCGCTACGTGCGGCCCGGGAGCAAAGGATCCTCAGGGATCACCCACCGATATTCATCATCGGAGCGCCACGCTCAGGCAGCACGCTTCTCATGCAGGTGTGCGCAACCGCGCTTGACGTAGCCGCATTCACCAATGGCGATCAGAAGTTTCTTGGGGCTCCGTCGCTGCGGTGGCGCCGCACGAAAGGAATCACCCACAAACTTGGCCCTCCGGGATTTTCTTCGGATTATGGGCGAACAGACGGAGTCAACGGGCTTTGCGAGTTTGGTGAGTACTGGTACCGATTCTTCCCCCGAAGGCCGCACCATGTCACGGCGAGCGAAGTCAACCCCGCCACGCTTCGCGCCATTCGCAGATCTGTTGCCCGCCTCACATTAGCGTCGAACCGCTCTGTCCTGTTCAAAAACCTTTACTGCTCGTTACGTGTCGATGCCCTTAAGGCCGCACTCCCTGAAGCAAAGTGGATACACGTTCAACGAGATCTGTCATCCAATGCCCGCTCTCTGCTGGTCGGACGCCTCAAGAACAACGGCACCATTGAGAGCTGGTGGTCGGCAGAGCCGCCAGATATCGATCGACTGCGATTGCTTGATCCAACCGACCAGGTAGTTCGACAGGTCTTATCGATCGACAGGTATGTCGATGCAACATGCAGCAATCACATTGACATCGATTACGAACGACTACTTGAGAGTCCGCACGAGGTGATCAAGGAAGTCTGCAGTTACGTTGGACTCGATAATGGCCACGGCGCCATGGATCTCAAACTGATTCCCACAAAATTTGACAGGCAGCCATCAAAACTTCTTTCTGAAGATGTTGAACGCGCACTGCTGCGATCGGTCGAGTCAATCGAGTTAGCGGAGCCTGCCAAATGAACGTAGACGAGTGGGATGAATTTGTTGCCTCATCAGAGCAGGGCACGCCCTTTCAGACATCCTGGTGGCTAGAGGCGGTCGCTCCCAGCCGGTGGCAGATCAATGAGGTACGAGACGAGAATGGCAGGATATCTGCGGCGTGGCCGACCATAGTGCGAAAACACCGTTCCGGTCTGGTCCACACGGGGGCTCCACTGACACCGGTTCTTGGTCCACTACTAACCGCCCCCAGAGGAAAGCGCCATTACTCTCGGGTAATTTCCCAGCTTGAACAGCTTGTAGAACGGCTTGGCAGCTACGCTCATCTTGAAGCGAGAATGCACCACTCAATTGATTATTGGACTCCTCTCCACTGGCATGGATTCACCCAGACAACGCACTACACATGGCGCATTGAAGACTGCTCTGATGCCGACGCAATAAAAGACGGTTTTCGCGATTCGGTACGCCGCCAGCTGCGAAAGGCAGAGCGTGAGGAGCTCATCGTAGAGGAGTGCTCCATCGAAGAGTTTATTCCACTACAACAAAAGACTTTTGGTCGACAGGGGCTGGACGGGGCAACCCCGCCGTCAGATCTTCTCAGACGCATCGATCGGGCCGCGGGCGAGAAGAAGCAGAGGAAAATCCTGGTTGCACGCGACAGCAGCGGTCGAGCACACGCAGCGCACTGGTACGTGTTCGACGAGAAGAGCGTCTGGTACCTGATGGGAGGCTCAGATCCAGCTCTCCGATCCAGCGGCGCAGCAACGCTGTTGATGTGGCACGGAATGATGCTCGCTGCAGAAGATGGGCGGGCATTCGATTTTGAGGGATCAATGCTCAAGCATGTTGAACGCTTTGTAAGGGCTTTCGGCGGCAAGCCGGTTCCTTACTCACATGTCTGGTCTACACCCGCCAGGTCATTCAGATTTGAGCGGGATTTCAAGCGCACTATCAACTCACTGCGCAGGCCATAAAACGGCCGCTCACACCCATTGTTTCTGCAAATCACATTTATTGGCAGCGAAACAGAAAGGGCCGTTTTACCCGATGGACTGATGTGTGGAAAGTTCTGCGCTAACGTGTGCAGATTATGGCCCGGGAGGGCGAAACAAGATGCTAAATGATGATTCCCCCAAAGGCACAGGGTCAACCAACACCCTGGCCATCCCCCGAATCGAGCTGCCGAAGTTCACTTTGCGCGGTGATGCTGAATCACTGTTTTCCCGAACTGGCCAGCCGAGAGAGCCCTTGACTCCAACAAGAACGCCGTTACCCGTATCACGCCCCGCGCAAGCCACAAAACCTGCCGCCACTACCGCTTCGCCAGTGGCACCTGCGACCGCTGTTGTGATCCAAACCACCAACCCGTACCTTGCGAATACCTCTGCAGCGCCTGTTCGTCACCCTGTACCACGGGTGCATCCAAACAACCAGCAACCGATGCCACGCCCAAAACGCAGCAGGGCAGTCACCCCGGGAAAGCTTGGCGTGTTATCGGTTATTGCAGCGTTCGCCATGATTGTCGCGCAAGGCAATCCAGCGGCGCTTCGCACGAATGCGGGTACCGCTTCATCTCTGCCTGGCGCCCCAGCGGCAAGTGCACCCGTTGGTCAGGCATCTGCATCACCGCAGAATCCCGCACAGGGAAACAAGGCCGCGGGCAAAACGGCCGCGGGCAAAACGAAGAAATCTTCGGTGCTGCCGATGACGCGAGGCCCCGCTGGCTTGATGAGTCCCTCTGCAGCCGCGTCGGTCTCTGTTGAACGCGGCGGCAAAGCGCCGAAGGCATTGACTGACAAAGTCAGGATGCAGGGAATCCCGTCTCCTGCGGCCGCGGCAACGATGGCTTCCAAAACGCTTCCCATGACTGTCGATGACGGCGCAACGATGCCCGCCACCAGCGAGCGAGACTCACACGCCGTAGACACACACTATGGTTCATCGGGCACGCAGACTCTTGGCATGGAACCAATGGTTGAAAGGCCGGTAATGACGCCCGGAGAGGCTGCCCGGCGCGCAGAATTGGGAGTAGTCGAGCAATCCCTTCAGGAAACCACAGGCTCGTACGCCTTACCGGCGAATGCCTCAGATGCAGCGTTCTAGCTCTTAGCTTCTCACCCATCGGGCATAATTGCCTGCGCTGTGCATATCCTCTACCTTCATCAACACTTTGCGACGCGGTCAGGCGCCGGAGGAACGCGCAGCTACGAATTTGCCAAGTGGCTACTGAGAAATGGCCACACCGTAACTATGGTGGTTGCCAACCGCCAGGCTGGCGGAATTGAGAACAAACCTCGTCAGACCATCGACGGCATCGAGGTGCTTTCGATGGGAGGCTGGTACTCAAATCATCAGCGCCCATGGCGACGGATGCTTGAGTTCTTCCGTTTTACCCTGAAGGCTTCCCTTCTAAGGCGGAAGGATCTAACCAATAGCCCCGACGTTGTAGTAGCTACCTCCACGCCGCTTACCATCGGAATTCCGGGGCGTATTCTCTCGCGCCGCTTTGGCACTCCGTTCGTCTTCGAGGTACGCGATCTGTGGCCCCAGGCACCGATCGAGTTGGGACTATTGCGGAATCCAGTAGCCAAAAAGCTTGCCCGCAAACTGGAGCGTTGGTGCTATAGGCATGCAGACAGAATCATTGCGTTGTCTCCAGGCATGGAGCGCGGCATCATCGAACAGGGCACGCCGGCATCCAAGGTCGAGGTAATCCCGAACGCGAGTGACACTGACCTGTTTTCCCCTGACCTTCGAAACCGGGAGCTATTGAACGAGTGGGGCATCGCTGACCGCTTTGTTGCTGTTCACGGAGGATCGATGGGCGAGGCAAACGGTCTTGACGCACTG
>CAYTTD010000075.1:0-7394 GCA_964440595.1 uncultured Gaiellales bacterium | reverse complement strand
AACTTCGGCGCACGTTGAGTGGACGACTTGTCAATCAACTGTTCGTGCAACTTCGGAAGCGGTTGCAGGTCACGTGTAATCTCCTCCTCAGGAGCACCTTCGGCCGCTGTGCGTACGATCAACCCTCCACCAGATGGCAACTCAATCTCACGAACGATTGATCTGAGCCTGTCTCGTTCAGCATCTGGGAGCCGGCGGCTTACGCCGAGCCCCTCACCGTCTGGTACATAAACCAGGTATCGGCCGGCGAGAGAGTACTGGGTGGTTAGCCTTGACCCTTTGGTGCCCATTGGATCCTTGACAACCTGAACCAGAATCTCCTGCCCCTGCTTCAACAGGTCCTGGATGTTCTGCTTGGCCTGAGGACGCCGTTTACCCCTTGCGGTACTTTTGCGACCAACCTGCTCAGCTTCCTCGGTCTGAGCCTGCTGAGCTTCTTCTTCCTCAATTGCCTTGGAGATATCAAGAGTCTCCGAGTCCGAGTCATCCGCTTCAACACCCGAGTCGTCCGCTATCACATCATCAGTTACGGGCTCAGAATCACCCGTTGCCAGACGCGCCTCCATCTTCTGGTCAGAGTCAACCGCTGCAGGTGTTATCTCATCAACGTAGAGAAATCCGTTTCGTTCGAGGCCGATATCAACGAACGCGGCACCCATGCCGGGCAACACGTTTTGCACACGCCCCTTGTAGATGTTGCCAGCGAGGGAACGCTTACCCTTTCGCTCAACGTAAACCTCTACAACCTTGTCGGACTCTCTGATTGCAACCCTGATTTCGTTTGGGTCCGATGCATTGATGATTATCTGTTTTCTGATTGGCTGTGCTGGCCTCTCATTGGCATCGATGACTCGTCGCAAGGAGCCCGAGCTGGCGGATCCTCGTCTTACTCTTTGCCTCGACCTGGGTCGCTGCCTCTGGCGCTGCCGCTGCTGTTGTTGACCACCGCGAGACTTCTGCTGGGATGGCCTTCGCCGTTGCCCGTTACCGGAGCGCTGACTCCCTTGTCCCTGCGTACCCTGCTTTGGCTTTGAACGGGTGCTCGAAGATGAAGATCGTCCGCTTCCGGAGCGACTTACCTTACGTGTCAGTTCACCTGAACCACTTGCTGATCCACTGCGTTGTCCTGACCGTCGACGATTGCCTTGCCGCTGTCCGCCGGATCCGCCCTGGCTGGATCTTCGCCTTTGCGACGACTGCCCGCGATTGGATTGCCCCCTGGGCTTTGACCCAGAACCTGACTGCTTTGATCCTGACGATTTTTTTTCTGAACTTTCAGACGACGGCTTTGTCTTGCCTCGCCTCTTTTTCACTATGTCCAATAATCCCATTGTTGGGTATCCTTCCTGAATTCACAGTTGAATTACTCCCTGGATGCGATTCGTCTTTCAAGTAACGAACGCGGTTCTGACTCAAGGTCACGCTTTCACGAATCATTCGCTTCAGGGTCAGCGGTTGATTGATTCGACGTGAAAGCACGTCGATGATTTCACTTGGCTTGACGCCACCTTCTGAAGTCATCAATGTGCGGCAAACAAGCTCCACCTGGATGCCTGGGTTTTCATTTTCATCCCCGGCTTCAACGCGAATTTCGTCGACATGCGACGCTACATCAACAATGCGTTGCTTACCTTTGGGATTCGTACGCGTAATTATCCAATCGATTTGCGTGTGGTCACGGCCATCAATTCCACCATCCTGCAGCTCATTAACCAAATCGACCAGGTCCGACCGTGTTCTGGCATCGTCGCCACATTCAATGGTCAACCTAAGTACCGATCCAACGACTCTTCTCGAGGCAGATATGTAGTTTTCTGGCAGCTCTGTAACCCCGCTGATTGACATGCCGGTTGGCAGTGTCTTGTTTAGCGCATTCATTAACTCTTCTGGCACGACGCGGCGCCCCAGATCCACTTCGGCAATTTCGCAATTTGCCTCCATGCCGACGGATCTTGGAATTGCGAGCCTGATTACTGGCTTCGGCCGCATCCCTTCAGACAGGGCAAACTCGGCCCCTGCACGCCGCAATGCGCCGATGAGAACCTGCTGCGTCTCAAGGTGACTTAGAAATTTGGGGCGCCCGGTCACAGCGAAGACAAGCTCGTATCGAATCCTCTCCGCCCCCACCGCTACACCATCACCCGTGTTCTGGTCTCTGAGACGCAGGCTCCACAATCAGTGCAGCCGTCCCAACGACAGTCACCAGTTATGCGCCCGTCCTGGCTATGCCATAACTCCTCCAGCAGAAATTCCTTGGAAACCCCTGAAGACACTGAATCCCAAGGAAGCGACTCAAATACGTCAAGCTGCCGTTCGGCCTCAGCATCAATAGTGGTTCCTTCTGCTGCAAATGCCTGCTGCCAGATCTCGTGTCTATGGACTTCTGTCCATCCGTCGAACCTTGCACCATTTCTCCATGCAGTCTCGATCACCCTGGCGGTTAGTGAACCTCCCCTGGATAACGCACCCTCAAGCATGCTGCCGTCAACTGAATGAAGACTTAGCTTTATGCGATCGCGAGGCATGTTTTTTCTTAACCACTCACGCTTCTGCTCAAGCTGGTGTCTTGGTGCCATTCCCTCCCATTGAAATGGAGTATGGGGCTTAGGCACAAAGTTGGAAGCGCTTACATGGACAGTGAAGCGAGCACGAGGGCCGAGCACCTCGAAGCCAATCTCCCTCGCTCTTTCGCCAAACCTGACAATGCCGGCAACATCCTCAAATGTTTCACCTGGAAGCCCAATCATGAAGTAAGTCTTCAAGCTCCTGTATCCCGTTTCAAATGCCGCTCGAATTGCTCCCTCGATCATCTCATCATCAATTGTTTTGCAGATAATGTCGCGTAGACGCTGGGTCGCGGCCTCTGGCGCGATTGTTATGGATGATTGACGACGATTGGCGGCCGCCGCCATTGCTACGGGGCCGGTGTCCACGCGGCTTGATGGAAGCGAAAGATTGAGGTCACTGCGCTGATCCCGAATCAGTGAAATCGCATCTTCCACCTGCGTGTAGTCGCTCGACGCCAAAGAGGTGAGCGCCAGTTCGTCGTATCCTGTGCAGAGTAGCTGCTTGAGTCCAGCCTCTGCCACAAACTCGGCTGGACGTTCCCTTACCGGGCGATACCATGTGCCGGCATGGCAGAATCTGCACCCCCGGGTGCAGCCTCGCATGACTTCAACACTGGCACGGTTAAAGATGGCGCTTGAGTAAGGAACAACGGGCGCAGCGGGATGTGTATCTGTAGCAAATTCGCTATACACCACTCGTCGAACAGGTGACTTCGCAGGAACGGATGTAACAAGAAACCCTTCGAGGTCGGCCATGGCGGCCAAGCGCTCACCACGATCCTCAGTCTGTTTGAAAACCTCAAGCAAATCAACGATTGATCGCTCAGCTTCCCCCAAAAATACTGCATCAACAAAAGGTAGAAATGGTGCCGGGTTTGAGGCAACGGGTCCTCCAGCAATCACTATGGGGTGATCTTGCTGCCTCTCAGACGCCATTATTGGAACTCCAGCAAGATCCAACATCTCCAGTACATTTGTATGACAGAGATCGTGTTGGTACGTGAATCCCCATATATCGCACCCTGCTACAGCGCGCCAGGTCTCTAAAGTGAATAGGGGAATTGACTCTTTTCGCATTCGATCTGCCATGTCTGGCCAAGGACAGTAAGACCGCTCCGCACAAACATCGTCAACTCCATTGATGATGTGATACAGAATCTGCAAAGCCTGATTGCATATGCCAATCTCATAGGCATCGGGATAGCTTAGAACCACTCTGATCTTTTCATCGCCCGTAGGCGTCACCTGGTTCGGCTCACCACCAATGTACCTTGATGGCTTCTCGACAGAGTCAAGAATGGCTTCAATTCGACTTTCAATGCTGGACATCGGGTTAAAACCCTCTTTGGATCATGCACATCAAGCTGCGACTGACACGGCGCCACATCTCAGTGGTCTTGCCGGTGAGCAGGAGCTACACGCGCAAAGAAACTTTACTCCCCAGAGAATACCACGTTGCAGGGAAAAACTAAACACGGGCGACACGGCCGGTGCGTCTTACATATCGCACTTCGGCAGATTCGGATCCACGCAGAATATTGCCGACGAGGCCAATTGCCACCAAATTAGCAATGATCGCGCTTCCCCCGTAGCTAACCAGCGGCAGAGGAACTCCAGTAATCGGCATTATGCCGGTCACCATGCCGATATTGGTCGCTGCCTGGGCAACAAACATTACGGATACCCCGCCAGCAATCAACCGCCCAAAAACCGTGGGCGCAACAGCAACTGCGTGCAGACATCTTGATACCAGCACAAGATAGACAAGAATCAACAGAGCTCCTCCAACAAATCCATAGCGCTCTACCAACGTCGCAAAAATGAAGTCGGTCTGTGGCTCGGGGAGAAACGCCTGACGAACCTGGCTGGCTTCCTCCGGATCCTTTCCGGTCAATTGACCTGATCCAATCGCTATCTTCGCTTGAATTGCCTGGTAGTTGAATCCGGTTGGGTCAGCTTCGGGGTCGAGGAATCCAGTAATTCGCTGCTTCTGAAACTCGTGTAGTACTTCAACGCCAACTGATGGAAGAACACCCAGCACAAGTACGATTACTGCCAAGAACAGCGTGAATAGCATTAGAAAATGCTTGACTCGTGCGCCGGCAAAGAACAGCAGGGCGAGTGCCATGTAACCATACACCTGGGATGTACCGAAGTCTGGTTGAACAAATACCATCAATGCGGGCAAGGCACAAAGTCCCAAAACGGTGACGAACATCCTCCCTGATGAGATGTTGTCTATTCTCTTTGCGATGAATCCTGCGACAGCAAGCAGGACCAGTACCTTACCTATCTCTGATGGCTGAATGTTGACTGGACCAAGCTCAATCCAACGCCTCGAGCCGCGGATTACCGTACCGAGAAAAAACACCAAAGCTATCGAACCCAGCGCTACCAGATAAAGGATCTGCCACCGATCCTGCAACCATTCAATACCAACTCGGGTGGTGATGATCGCCAGTATCGCACCCATCAAGGCAAATACGATCTGCCTATAGCCGAAGCCCTGGTAGAGCGAGCCGTCACCCAGGTAAATGCCGGTCAACAACAGATGACAGCTCAGTGCAATCAAGGCAATGGTTGACAGAACCAATCTGGTATCGGTGCCCAACATACGCTTCATGTCAGTCACTCACCTGCCTTGCTTCTGCATTGCCACCCTCGGCCTTGAACCACTGTTGAAACATTCTCAACACAACTGGTGCGGCCGACGTGCCGCCGTGCCCACCTTTTTCGATCACGGCACAGGCTGCAATGGTTGGGGCGTATGCAGGCGCATAACCGCAGTACCATGCCATATCACCGTGAGGCGGCTTCTCAACTGTGCCCGTCTTTCCAGCAACAGGAACTTCAAACCCAGCAAAGACGGCAGAGGATGTACCGACGCTTGAGTTTGCTGCCAGGTAGAGCCCCTCATGCACCGCAGCAATCTGCCGGTCATTTACAGGAATCTTCTTGGAAGGAGGTCGATTGAATCGAACAGCACTGTCACCCGTTGGATCCTCCACGCTCATCGCCAGCTGTGGTGTATGAAGCTCTCCTCCGTTTGCCAGGGCGGCGTAAACCCTTGTCATCTGCAGCGGAGTCACCAGAAGGTCACCCTGTCCGATTGACAGGTTGACCGAGTGACCAGGACTCCAGGTCTTCTCCCAACCTGAGAACATAGCCTGTCTCCACTCAGGAGTTGGAACAACTCCACCCTGTTCACCCGGAAAATCAAGGCCGCTCGGCTCACCCAAACCAAACTCTCTCGACCAGTCCTGCAGACGACTTCCAGGCATGTTGTAGAAGTGCAAGGCAAGTGCATAAAAATAGGTGTCGCATGACACTTCAAGAGCATGCGCAAGATTCATTGATCCCAGGTGCTCATCCATCCAGTTGTTGAAGTTCATTCCTGAAATTTCAAGACTTGGCGGACAGGACAACATCGTGTCAGCGTTAATGAATCCTTCATTCATCGCAGCAATGCCGGTGATCGGCTTGTAGATCGATCCAGGTGGATACAGACCTGAAATTGCCCGATTGGTCAATGGTGTAGCGGGATCCTTGAGGATGGCGTTAATCGCCGATGGTTTGCTTGGCGGCACGAATGCGGCTGGATTGAAACCCGGAAAACTGGCAACTGCCAGGACATCACCATTGCGGGGGTCAATTGCAACTGCCGCACCAGCATCTGCGCCGGCTCCGTCGCCACTAGCATGGGCGATCGCAATTCCTTCGCGAAGGGCCTGCTCAGTTGCATGTTGCATTCGAAGATCTATGGTCAGCTTCAAATCACGACCGGGAATGGATGGAACGCCGCGCCCTTCTTCCTGACGAATACCAGAGGCATCAACCTCGATCGCACGGTAACCGTCAACTCCGCGAAGATATTTGTCATACTGGCGCTCCAGGCCGGACTGGCCAACATGGTCACCGGGCTTACGCTCTGCGTACTCGCCCTTCAACTGCTCGGGATCAACCTCTCCGACCTGACCAAGAATATGTGCAGCGTCACGCCCTGCGGGATAACTTCTTACGTAGCGATCCCGAATGTCGACGCCAGGAAAATACTCCGCATGCTCAGAGATGTAGAAGATCATCTCGTCCTTTTTGACGTCTTCCGAAATCACGACCGGCTCCAGCGGAGCCGTGGCTGCGTCGCCAACCATCTCCTCAATTTCCGTGCGAGGAATCTCGAGAGTCCTGGAAAGTCGCTTGAACAACAGCTCGCGGTCTTCCGGCTTCACATCCTGAAGGTTCAGCACGACCTCTCTAGCAGGCCTGTTGGTAACCAGCTTGCGACCATGTCGATCCGTTATCGATCCACGTGGAGCCTCAATGGCGATCTGCCTGACCTGATTCTGCCTTGCCAGCCTTTCGTACTGCGCACCTGAAAGAACCGTCAGGGCATACAAGCGGATTCCAAGTATTGAAAAAACTGTTATCACCAATGCGGCAGCGACTCCCAATCGGATTGCCATCTGTGGTGTAACCACGTTACGTGCAACACGCAATCGACGATCGGAAACCGCAGTTATCAACGGAGAGAGCTTCACCACGAAACCTTCCCTGAGACTGCGGTAGCTGACCGCCCCGCGGAATTTTTTGACGAACCGATTATCAAGCGCTTCAGCAACATGAAAACAGGTATTGCCAGAAATGAGTTGAAAACAAGAACGCCCAAGGTGCCCGTATTAGGAAGGTAGACGTCAAACTCTGATGGATCCAGCAGGAAACCAATGACGTCCAGTCCAACCCACACGAAGAGCGTAGCCAAAACACCGCCGAAGAGAGGTGGTACCGGATGATCATCAGTTACCAGTTGGCTACCGACGCGTCCAACCA